>JAFUIY010000053.1 GCA_017473925.1 Clostridia bacterium
AATATAAAAGGAGACTCTTTATGGCAAACAGATTTGTACTCAATGAAACAAGCTATCACGGTAAAGGAGCAATTGCAGCTATAGCTGATGAAATCAAGGCAAGATCATTTGCAAAGGCATTTGTATGTTCTGACCCTGACCTTATCAAATTCGGTGTTACAAAGAAAGTAACAGATATTCTTGACAATGCCGGAATAGCTTATGAAGTTTTCTCAGAAATCAAAGCTAATCCCACAGTAGAAAATGTTCAGGCAGGCGTTGCTGCATTCAAGGCATCAGGCGCTGACTGTATCGTTGCAATCGGCGGCGGTTCATCAATGGACACAGCAAAGGCAATCGGTATAATCATTACAAATCCTGAATTCGCTGATGTTGTTTCTCTTGAAGGTGTTGCACCTACAAAGAATAAATGTGTTCCTATTATTGCTGTTCCCACAACAGCAGGTACAGCTGCTGAAGTTACAATCAACTATGTTATCACAGATGTTGCAAACAACCGTAAAATGGTTTGTGTTGATGTTCATGATATCCCCGTTGTTGCAGTAGTTGACCCTGATATGATGGCTTCAATGCCTAAAGGACTCACAGCCGCTACAGGTATGGATGCGCTTACACATGCAATCGAAGGTTACATTACTAAGGGTGCATGGGAAATGAGTGATATGTTCCACATCAAGGCTATCGAAATCATTGCAAAGAGCCTCCGTGGTGCTGTAGAAAACACAGATGAAGGCAGAGAAGGCATGGCTCTCGGTCAGTATGTTGCAGGTATGGGCTTCTCAAATGTAGGTCTCGGTATCGTTCATTCAATGGCTCATCCTCTCGGTGCTCTTTATGATACACCTCATGGCGTTGCTAATGCTATTATTCTTCCCACAGTTATGGAATATAATGCTCCCGAAACAGGCGAGAAGTACAGAGATATTGCAAAGGCTATGGGCGTTGACGGTGTTGATGCGATGACACTTGAAGATGCAAGAAAAGCAGCAATTGACGCTGTAAAGAAACTCAGCGCTGATGTAGGCATTCCCGCTGACCTCAAGGATATTGTCAAGGCAGAAGATGTTGATTTCCTTGCACAGTCAGCATTTGACGATGCTTGCCGTCCCGGTAATCCCAGAGAAACATCAGTCGAAGAAATCAAAGCTCTTTATCTTTCACTTATGTAATCTGATAACACAAATAAAGCACTGTCCGCAAGGGCAGTGCTTAACTTTTATATCTTTATTGTATATTCAACAATATCAAGAGTTCCGTAATAGTAAGCAATAAGTACAAGTCTATGTGCACCTCTTTCACTTGGAACTGTATTAATTTCTTTTGTGTCAACATTATACAGAATTGAATATTCTGAATCTGCAAAGTAATCAGGATGCGGAATAATACCCTTATAATTATCTGGTAATCCTTTTACCCATACATCATATGAAATTATTTTTTCAACATAATTGATATCCGTCTGAACATATTCCTGTTCAGAAAATTCCATATTTACATCATTGATTATTTCAATTCTGTTATTTTCAGTATAACTATCTTTATAGAATATAATGTTGTCCGGAACAGGAATTTCAATACCAATGTGGTTTTCTGTTTCATAAATAACATTATAACCACTGTCATAGTATTTATTATATCCGACTTGTCCAAAACCGTTTATAATACAGAATAATGAAAAAACAATTCCGAATATCAATGATGGTTTCCATTTCAGATTATACTTTTTCAGTATTAAGGAAAGAATAATCAATCCTGAAGAAAAAGGTAACACAAGAAAATACAACCAACAAGACGGATTTCCGAGATATGTAGCAATTGAATCAATACATGAGTATATAAACAAAGATAAAACAGCAGTTACCATGTAAAGAATTATGTTAATATTATTAACAATACTGATTTTCTTGTATTTTGCATCAGACTTATTAAGAATACCCTTTAATATACTATCGTCAGGTAATATTGATTTTTTGACATAAAATAATTGAATATCATCAACAAACAAAATGAATTGTTCATTTTTCTTTTTAAAAACAAGGTTATCATAATTCATTGAATATCTGTTGATTAGCTCACCATTTTCAATGGTAGAAACTGAAATTTTATCTTCAAATATATCAACAAGAAACTGTCTGTTTTCAATTGTCTGACTTTTCTTAACCCATTGACTTTTAACAGAATGTAAAGAAATTAACAATAATAAAATATAAATAAAACCAAATGAAGCAAAAATTGCAACAGCTAATGAATTAAACGGAATTGCCAACATAGAAGATATAAAACAAACGAGAGAAACAATTAAAATTGAATTATATCTTTCTTTAGCTGAAAGCTTATACACTTGCA
Source organism: Clostridia bacterium (assembly GCA_017473925.1). GTDB lineage: Bacteria > Bacillota > Clostridia > Oscillospirales > Acutalibacteraceae > UBA1081. Next base: position 2,347 of record JAFUIY010000053.1, read on the forward strand.
TGAATTCATCTTTTGTTACAGTCATTGTATACTGTTCAATTCCATGATTTACAGTATAAATACTATCGTTATTTTCCATAATATCACGTATAATTAAAACCATCTCAAAGGGGGTGGTTTTTAATTATGTCTCCTTTCTTAAAAAGTTATTGTATTTGCAGGAATAGTTATCTGCGATATAATAAAGACAAGCACTGTGGATTTGTATCTATAACTTTACAG
>JAFUIY010000054.1 GCA_017473925.1 Clostridia bacterium
AATTATAAAATCCAAGCCCGCAGGGCTTCCGAAACAATTTGCCAAAGGCAAATTATATCACATTTGCGAAGCAAATATATCACATCCGTCACAGACGGATATATCACATTTTCCGCAGGAAAATATATCACTGCAGTAATTTATCGCTCAGCGATAAATTACTGTTTAACTACTCCTTTTTTGAGTATAACATTCGCATAAAGTGCACTTTCGCCTGTTGCAACAATTGCATATGCATCCCTTGCTCTTTCATAGAATGCAAATCTTTCAATTTCTTCAAAATTGACATCATCCTGATGCTTATCAACTATTTTTCTGTATTCTTTCCAGATAACGGGGTCAACATCATCGCCGGGTGTTACCTGCATAAGCATAACGGGCGCTTCAACATATGTATCGAGGGGGAAGAGCTGAAGAATTGCATCAAGAAGCTCAGGCACACCGTGACCGTCTGCACGGACAAGTCTTTTTGCATTTGAAGCTGCAGGAAAATTACCGTCACCGATAACGATTTCGTCGCTGTGGCCCATTTCATGAAGAATCTTGAGAAGCTCGGGTGAAATAATTGAAGGAATATTTTTAAGCATGGTATTATCTCCTTATATATATTTTTTTTATTCTAACATAATTAAATGTAATATACAAGAAAATAAAAAATATTAATAAAAATTTTTTTTATGCTTGAAAAATAAAAATAAAAGTAGTATTATAGTGATATATTGAGAAAAATTTTATTTTTTTCAAGGATTACCCGGTTTTATTTTAGGAGGATACCCCTTTGAGTGGAGATTTACACTGTCACACCAAGCTGTCTGACGGAACATTAGGCTTAGAAGAAATCATCGCTCTTGCAGCAAAAAAAGGAATTGAAACAATTGCTATCACTGACCATGACTGCCTTGCAGGTACGGTCAGGGCAAAAATCATCGGCGAAAGAAACGGCATCAAAGTAATTCCCGGTGTTGAGCTGTCTGCAATTGATTCAAGGACAGGAAAAAATGTACATATACTTGCATATCTTTTTGACAGTCCTGACAGAATTGAAGGACTCTGCCATCAGAATGCAACTTCCAGAAAAAGAGCCGGGCAGTATATGATGCTCAAGGCTGCTAAACGCTACCCCATTACACCCGAGCTTGTCATGAAATGTGCTCAGGGCTCAACCAATCTTTACAAGCAGCACATCATGCATGCTATTATGCAGTGCGGCTTCAGCATGACCGTTTACGGTGAGGTTTACGACGACCTTTTCAATTCAGAAAACAGCATTTACGTTCAGCCGAAGTTTGCAGATGTGTTTGATGTACTTAAAGCAATCAAGGATGCAGGCGGTATTTCCGTTCTTGCACATCCTGCGCTCTATGATAATTTTGACATTATCGATGACCTTGTTGAAGCAGGGCTTAACGGTGTTGAGGTATGGCATCCCACAGCAACAAAGGAAACAGAAGAAAAGCTCATTGCAATTGCAAAGAAGAACAAGCTTCTCATGACGGGCGGCAGTGACTTCCACGGCATGTACAATCACGGAGCATGGTCAATCGGTGACTATGTAACACCCAAGCAGCAGTTGAGTGAGCTTCTTAACTATAAGACAAAAATCAAGCGTCAGCAGAAGAAGCTTGCCGCACAGCAGGAAGCTGCAGCTGCCGAAAAATAAAAACTTTTGGAGTATATTATGATGTATAACGAAGATCATGACATCAAAATCTTTTCTCCTGTAAAAAAAGTACAGGAGCCTGAAACAGTCGTTATTGCAGACGAAATGAAGCGTCAGGCAATTTCGGGAAATCTGCAGAAGGCAAAAACACTCGGTGACACAATCGCAAAATCCTTCCGTGAAGCTGCAAACAAAAAAGAGCTTCTTCATCTTTCGGAGGACTGCGGTGTTGCAGAGCTGACAAGAAGCATAAAGGATCAGGCAATCATTCTCTCTGTTTTTGCAGCTGAGTATGCACTCAATCAGTTCCTGACAGATTCACTTCTTTCCACAACTGCTATTTCTCAGCTGTATGCCACACTGACAGAGGATTCACCTGAGCTTTACAGCAATCTGCTTGCTTCAACAGCGTTTTCATTCTATTACATGAATATCGACATGAAGAATCTTGACACAGAGGTTATCGGAAAGACCTTTGCCGTATTGTGTGATGATGACTTCAATGAGTCCTTGTTCTGCTACGGTAAGACAATTTTTGTCTCAAGTGTGGAAAACTACAAAAAAACTGTTGAAACAATTGATTTTGCATAACACATCAAAGCAGTTACTCCGCATGAAGTAACTGCTTTTTAACATTAATCTTATCGGGCGTGATAAAATGGAGAAAAAGACAAATCCCCATGTCGGTCACAGACAGAGAATGCGTGAAAAAGTCTTAAAAGATAATAATCTGAAGGCATATTCCGACCACAACATCCTTGAAATGCTTTTGTTTTATGCAATTCCGAGAGGCGATACAAATGAGCTGGCACACAGGCTCATTGATACTTTCGGTTCTGTTTCTGCTGTTTTTGATGCAGATATTTCACAGCTTACACAGGTCAGTGGTGTCGGTGAATCAACTGCAGTCCTGCTGAAGCTCATTCCCTCTGTCATGCAAAGATATTATGAAAGCAAAATGTCCTGTCCGGGAAGAATAACCTGCATCAATGATGCAGTCAACTATTTCAAAACAAAATTTTTCGGCGAAAATACCGAGTCGATATATCTCTTATGCATGAATAATGACGGAAAAATACTAAAATTCTCCCGCATAGGATCGGGAAATGTTGATTTCACAAGTGCCGATCCCCGTTCAATCATGCAGGAAATGCTGTTGAGCAAAGCAACAACGGCAATCATTGCACATAATCATCCCAGCGGTATCTGTGCACCGTCAACAGCTGATGTCAATGCAACACAGCAGATTTCAAAGCTTATGGCGAGCATAAACACAACACTTATTGACCACATTATCATAGCGGGAAATGATTACTTTTCTTTCGCATCAAACGAAAAATTCAGGGCATGCTTTTCTTATGACAGCTCCGATGTGTTCACAGGCTATCGTAACAAAGAAAAAACGGAGGCAGTAAAATGACGGGAATAATTGATGTCGGCGGCGGCATGAGGGATATATACGGTGCCGGTGTGCTTGACTACTGCCTTGACAACAATATAAATTTTGACCTGTGCATAGGAGTTTCGGCAGGCAGTGCAAATCTTGCCTCCTTCCTTGCAGGGCAAAAAGGCAGAACATATCATTTTTACGCCGAATATGCTTCAAGGAAAGAATATATGAGCTTCAGCAACATGTTCAGAAACGGCTCTTACTTTGACCTTGATTATATATACTCATATCTCTCTGATGAAGACGGAGAAAATCCCATTGATTTTGATACATTCAGCAAGAGCACTTCAGACTATTTTGCCGTTGTGACCGATGCGGAAACGGGACAGGCTCATTATCTGCCGAAAAACAGCATTGAAAGAAACAATCTGTGGGCTATCAAGGCATCATGTGCAATGCCTGTTGCATGCAAACCTTACTGTCACGGTAAAAACAAGTATTTTGACGGAGGAGTTGCGGCACCCCTCCCCATTGAAAAAGCCTTTGAAATGGGCTGTGACAAGGTCTATGTCATTCTTCCCCGTCCTGCAATAAAAAAGAATCACGAGTTTTCCGGACTTATAAAGCCGTTTATAAAGGACTATCCGGAAATCATAACTCTTATGGCCAGAAGACCTGAAATATATAATTCAGGGCTTGATGCGATTGACAGGTATGTAAAGTCCGGCAAGGTCATTCTTATTTCCCCTGACAACGACAAAGGGCTTAATATGATAACTAAGAACGGCAGAAAACTCACTGATTATTACTACAAAGGATACAATGATGCCGAAAGAATTTTCAGTTCATTGTAAACAACGACAAAACTTTATCATGAGCAATCTTTCTCTTGACAATTCATTAACAATGTTTTAAAATAATAAATTGTATTGTTATGCTTGGAGGTAAAAAAATGCAGAATACTGAAAAAACAATGGAAAAAATTGTTGCCCTTTGCAAAGGCAGAGGTTTTATTTTCGCAGGCAGTGAAATTTACGGCGGTCTTGCAAACACATGGGACTACGGCCCTCTCGGTTCAAGACTTAAAAATAATGTAAAAGATACCTGGAGAAAGAGATTCATCCAGGAAAGAAAGAGAAGCTACGAGGTTGACGCTGATATCCTCATGCATCCCAGAGTATGGGAAGCAAGCGGTCACGTTGCATCCTTCTCAGACCCCCTTCTTGACTGTAAGGAATGCAAAATGCGTCACAGAGCAGACAACCTCATTGACGATTTTGACGAGAATGCTCATGCAGACGGCATGACAAAGGAAGAAATGTTCCAGTACATAAAGGACCATTCAATTCCCTGCCCAAACTGCGGTAAGCACAATTTCACAGACATCAGGGAATTCAACCTCATGTTCCAGACATTCAGAGGTGTCACAAACAACAGCAAGAGCGTTATCTATCTCCGTCCCGAAAATGCTCAGGGTGAATATGTCAACTATCTCAACGTTCAGAGAACAATGAGAGCAAAGCTCCCCTTCAGCATCGGTCAGATAGGTAAGGCTTTCAGAAACGAAATCACACCCGGTAACTTCACATTCAGAACTATCGAATTCGAGCAGATGGAGTTCCAGACATTCTGCAGGAAGGCACAGACAGCGACCTTTACGATTACTTCAAGGAATACGGTATGAAGTATTATCAGGATCTCGGCATCGCCGCTGAAAATCTTCGTTTCCACGATCACGAAAAGCTTGCTCACTACGCTAAGGC
>JAFUIY010000055.1 GCA_017473925.1 Clostridia bacterium
CAGGGCGAGACCGATATTATATTGGGCAAGTCCCCCGAGAAGTATGAAATGATGTTTGACCTTATGCAGAAGTCATATTCAGAGCATTTCAGTTGTGACGGACTTCTCCCCGTTGTATGGACACAGCTTGCATCATATCAGTATCATAAGCCCAACGGCACAGACCTTAACGATATGAATATTGCGTTTGCTGAAATGCAGAAAAAAGAAGCAGAGTCAAGAGCAGTTGTTTCAATTTACGATGTGCCTCTTACATATGTTAAAGAAATGGGTGCGATTCATCCCGAATGTAAACAGCAGATCGGCGAAAGAATGGCTTTTTGTGCAAACGGTCTTGTTTACGGCGGCGGTTATGATTACACATCTGCAACGGTTGAAAATTACGAAGTGAAAGACGGAAAAGTTGCAGTCACACTCAGTAATACGGGTGACGGGCTTGTAGCTGACGGTCTTATCAGAGGCTTTGCAATTGCAGGTGAAGATAATATTTATGTGCAGGCTGATGCAGTAATTACGGGTGAAAACACAATCGAGGTATTCAACAGTAAAGTGGCAGAGCCTGTCAGTGTGACTTATGCTTATGCCCTCGGCAATCAGACGGCAAACCTTTATGCTTCTCTTGACGGTGAAAAAACACTTCCCGTCAGTCCCTTTGCAATCAATATGACAGATAACTCAAAGAGCTGGTATGAAAAACAGTGGGCAGACTGCGAAGCTGAAACAGTTTTTCATATCAAAGACGATATTTATACAGCAGAATACAATGCATGGTCTGCAGAAAATGCAGATGTGCTTATATTATCTGATTCCGCATTCAGCGGTGAAAACGGACTGAAGATTTCAGCAAATGCAGACAGCTTTTCAATCAGCCCGATGGTTTCAGTGAAAAAAGGTCTTACGGCTGTAAGATTCAGCAGTGAGGCTTCCGATTACGGTGATTACGGAAAAATTTCATTTTCTGTCCGTAATGATGCATCCGAGGATGTTGTTTTTGAAAGACTCAAGCTCTATAACGGCACGGTTGCATGGTATTCTTCGCAGGATGAAAATATTGTGATTCCTGCTGACGGCAAATGGCATGAAATAGTAATCTGCATTGAAAATCTGTATCTTTACGGTGTTGATTTCGGTGTGAGCTTCAAAAATGATGCAATCAATAATCTCAGCGGTCTTGAATTCTGTTTCAAGGGCGGAAATGCTCAGCTGAGCTTTGACAATATCGATTTTGCACCCGAATCAGGTGAAGAAAAATCATCAGCCGTTGACTTTACAAAGTTTGCGGAAATTGTAAAGGTTGTAAAAATTTTTATTGAAACTCTTATTTCAGAGATAGCACAATAAAAGTAAAGATTGCAAGCAGTAATTTATCGAGCCAATTAACAATGTACAATGTACAATTTACAATCGTGCAGGTGCAGCGATACAGGCAGTTTTTTGTAAATCATTGTACATTGTAAATTGTAAATTGTTCATTGACAAATTCTGATTTGTCCTTGCTTTTTTTATTTGTTAGGTGTAAAATAATGTGTATTATTACACGGCGGAGGTTATTATATGTATAACATATGGCATTCAATTGCTCCTGAAAGAATCAAGCCCAATGATTTTATGGCTGTTATTGAGATTCCCAAGGGAGGCAAAAAGAAATATGAGCTTGATAAGGAAACCGGTCTTATCATGCTTGACAGAATCCTTCACACCTCCACTCATTACCCTGCAAATTACGGCTTTATTCCGAGAACATACGGTGATGACCTTGACCCTCTTGATGTTCTTGTTCTCTGTTCAGAGCCTCTTGACCCGCTTACCCTTGTAAGATGCTATCCCATCGGTGTTATCAAGATGATGGATAACGGCAGAGGCGACGAAAAAATAATTGCAGTACCCTTTGGTGATCCCACATACAATGTTTACAGAAGTATTTTTGCTCTTCCGAAGCATGTTTACGATGAAATGTCTCATTTCTTCAAGGTGTATAAATCACTTGAGCATAAAGAGACTGTCGTTGACGATGTCAAGGATGCGAATGAAGCAATAGAAATAATCACTTCCTGCATTGAAAACTACAACAATACATTCGGTGCTGCAGAAAATTAATATTTTTTTTGAGGTGAAATAAAATGAAAAACAAAAGACTTTTAAAAATCGTGACGGCAGCAATGTTTGCAGCACTGATAACGGGGCTTACCTTCTTCCCGAAAATTCCTATTCCCGGAGGAGGCTATGTCCATCTCGGCGATGCAATGATATATGTCTGTGCTTCCTTTCTTCCTCTGCCCTATGCTATGGCATCTGCAGCTATAGGAGGAGGACTTGCAGATATCCTTTCGGGTTATGCTTCATACGCACCATTCACGGTTGTTGTAAAAGCACTTCTGACAGTTGCATTTACATGTAAAAACGAAAAGATTCTTTTTAAAAGAAATTACATTGCTCCTCTTGCAGGGCTTGTTATAACTCCGTTGATTTACTTCGGAGCAGATGCTCTGCTTTACGGTGTCGGCGGTGCAGTGCCGGGCATTGTGTGGAATGTATGTCAGGCTGCAGCAAGTATAGTCGTATACTATATTCTCGGTGCAGCACTGGACAAAATGCAGATGAAAAAGAAATTATCATCAAAATTATATTAAGGAATTCTTTATGAACAATATCGTTTATACCTACGGCAATAAAATATATCTCAATATCACAAATGCATGTCCTTGTGACTGTGAATTCTGTGTCCGTAACAATACGGACGGGCTGGGTGACATGGGCAGTCTGTGGCTCGAGCATGAGCCCTCTTACGATGAAATCAGGGAGGCGGTTGACAGCTTTGATTTCACGGGATATACCGATGTGGTTTTCTGCGGCTTCGGTGAGCCTACATGTGCTCTTGACAAGCTTCTCAGAACAGCGGAATATATCAAACAGACAAAAAATGTCAGAATCAGGCTGAATACAAACGGACTGTCAGACCTTATCAACAGAACTGAGAACTCTGCAGAGAGAATGGCAGGTCTTATTGATGCTGTTTCAATCAGTCTTAATGCTTCAGATGCTGAAAATTATGAAAAAATCGTGCATCCCTCATTCGGACTCAGATCATTTGATGCAATGATAAAGTTCACAAAGGATGCGCAGAAGTATATTCCGTCGGTGAAAATGACGGTTGTTGACACAATCGGCGAAGAAGAGATTGAAAAATGTAAAAAGCTCTGTGAAGAAAACAATATTGAACTCAGAGTCAGAACATATATAAGTTAACAATACAATATAAAACGGACTGTAAACAGTGATATAATCCCCTTAAAGTAGACACTTGAAATAACAAAAAGTTTCAAGACTACTTTAAGGGGATTTTTTATGTCAAAAATTAGTTATGAACAAAAACTATCATCAGTAAAACAATACATAAACGGAAAAATAACTCAAC
>JAFUIY010000056.1 GCA_017473925.1 Clostridia bacterium
AGAATTTGTCGAGCCAATTAACAATGTACAATGTACAATTTACAATCGTGCAGTTGTAGCGATACAGGCGGTTATTGCAAATCATTGTACATTGTAAATTGTAAATTGTTCATTGAAACAGCTCGACAAATTACTGTTTATTTAGATTTCACAAAAACTCTGTACATAGCTGCAAGAGCATCACAAAGAGCTTTTTCTCCCTCTCTGCCGCCATGAACAAACAGCTTATCAGGTGATGAGGAAGCAAACATCATTGAGAAAACTTCAACATCTGATGTTTTCTTACCTGCAAGAACATTGCTCATGTTCTGTCCGAATGTAGGTTTCTGCTTATACTTTGCAGCATTTGCTTTAACTAAATATACATTTTCATAAATTTCCTTGTTGGCTTCTTTCCTGAAAAAGCCGAAAGCTGTTTCGGGAATAAGCTCTGAGAATGTAGCAAGGTAATTCGCCATGACATCATATCTTGTCATGCACTCCTGTCTGACTCTGTCAGCAAAATCCTTATCAATAACAAAAGAATTGCCCTTTTTATCACTGAACGTTTTCAGGAAATTAAGCACACTGAGAATATATGCAGGGGCATCATCCTTAGGACTGCCGACAATAAGATCATTTCTGTCAGCAATGATATATCCCTTTTCAATGCATTCAAGAACAGCCATTGCAAACAGCACGGGCACCTTCTTTGATGAAGCCTTCGGATTTATTCTTGAAACGGGCATGACCATTCTGTATGCCTGACATGCCGAAACCTCAGGGGGCAGATTGACTGTCATTACATCACGGTCTGCTTTTAAAAGCCTTTTTGCACTGCGTTCCGAGGGAAGTCTGACAAGTCTGTCAGGGAAAAGCACAAGCAGAATTACAAGAACAACAGCGATGAGTGCAAGAATCCAGGGTAAAGCATCCGTTAAGGAGCCTGCAAATGCACGGGCATTTTCTGCAAGTACAGAGTATGACGTGAGTGCATCCTTCTCAAAAACAGAGCTGTCTGAGGAGACATCAACACTGAATCTATCAAAAACACGCTTCGATGTAAATGTGACATAATTACCGTCAACAACAGCATCTGTCTGAACTGAGGTGGTTACATCAGAAGCATCAGCAGGAAAGATAACAGTCACGGTGACATTGTTGCTTGTGTATGCGAATTTATCACCGAGCACCATAAATGAAAATACGGCGTCAGAGCCCGATTCCTTGACAGCACCCGTTACGGTGTAAGAAATCTCATATTCCCTTGTCGTCTGTGCTGAGGGACAGTTGACTGCGATTTCATAGCTGAGGGAATCTGCGTCTTTTCCCCATGTAAAGGTGTTTATCCCTGCTGACTCAGGAGGCACGGAAGAACCGTCAATTTTCACGGCAACATCTGTTATTTCCTCATATTTCTGAAGAAGCGTCATACCGTTACCTGATGAATAAATATCAATGTTTCTGAAAAACACATCGGAAGCATTCAGATAAGTCACTGTCCATTTTTCCGTAACATTGACTGTGCCGTCTGTGTTGACAGCCATTTCAATATCAGCCTTGTCAATAATTTCAGATGATGCTGCGGACACGGCAAATGTAAAAGCCGACAGAAGAAGCATCAGTACTGCTGAAATACATATAATTCTTTTCATTTTCAACACGCTCCTGTCATTTATTCTGATGAAGCTCATAGAAATAAACACTGTCTGCATCCATCCCTTGTGTTTTTATCACCATTGCCGCATAGGCTGTATCTGAAAGTCTTTCCAGGGAACGGGTGATTTCTTTTTCGTATTCCTTACTCCTGAGAACATTTCTTTTGTGGAACATCCTTATCATGAGATACATCACAAAAAGAAGAATCGCCGAAGCAATAAAGCACATAGACAGAACCATATCCATTGTTACAAGAATAAAGAACAGAAATACAGCATAAATGAGGATAAGACCTATTCTCAGATTACCGTAAAGCGAAGAATATCTTATATCAAAATATCTTTTTTCACTTATCAGGGCAGGTTCAAGTATGGTCTTTCTGTAGGACTTTTTTCCGCACTGAGGACATTCAATCATCGGATTTCCGACCTTTTTGCCGTCTCTTGCAGTGCTGTCGTAATAATCACAGCGACAGAAAGGACATTTGAATATCTGATAATCTTTCATTCGTTTTGCCATTAATTTTTCCTCACAGTTTTATTGTTTGCAGAGCTTTATGCCCTCGGGAAGAGAGTAGCTGACCTGCTTCTGACCGTCAGCATATTTCACTTCAACGGAAATTCTGCCGTTTTTAGTCATGATACTGCCTGAAATATCTCCACAGACGGGAATATCTGCAGGGCTGATTTCAACTTCATTGTAACCTGCTGAATTCTCAGTCTGTTTTATACCCAGAATGTAGTTAAAAATATATTCGCTCACGGCTCCGAACATGGGATGCGAAAGAGAATCGCAACCGTCCCAGTTTTCCCACAGAGTGTTTGTGCCTGTGCGTTTCATGTTTGCAAATGAGATTTCACCGTCACTTGTCATCAGTCTGAAAGCAAGGTCACCGTAGCCCTTTTCAAAGAGCATTCTTGTAACAATGTCAGTACCGAAAATGCCTGTATCATACTCACCGAGTGCCTCATAGTGTGCGACAAGGTTTGCGAGTGTTTTTTCATCACCGAGACCGATATCAAGCGCATATGCATCTGCACCCTGAATACCGTCATGGAATGAATGCGTTTCCGCATTATAATATTCACGGCAGAATGCTTCCTTCAGAACTTCTGTTTTTTCTGCAAGCATCTTTGCATCGTCATTGTAGCCGAGAATTTCAGCCGATTTCATTGTAAGCATACAGCATTTTATAAAGAAATATGTGTTTACAAAGGGTTCGGCAATAAGATTAATATTGTCCGGAGCACACCAGTCACCGAGGCACCAGCCGCCCTCTTCTTCTCTCATAACGATATTGTCGTCACATCTTGACTGCATATAGTCGAGATATTTTTTCATTCTGAGGTAATATTTTGAAAGAATTTCCTTATCACCGAACTTTTTATAGAAATTCCAGGGAACAATAACCATTGCTCCGCCCCATCCTCCGGGACCGCCTCCGCCGCCGTAAAAGGGTGCTGTATGCTGAACATGACCATTATATATATCCTGACAGTCAGCAATGTCATCGATCCATTTGCGATACATCTTCTCGCTGTCAAATATGGTCATACCTGCTGCAGAGCAGAGCTGACCGTCACCCGTATAACCGAGTCTTTCACGGTGCGGACAATCAGAGGGTATCATGCCGTGAATGTTGCACTTCTGTGTGTTGCAATATGCATCGAAGAACCATCTGAGATTTTCATTTGTTGTTTCAAGCTCCGCAGTAACAGGTATGGGAGAATAGACAACATCAAATCTTACAAGACTTGCCTTTCCCGTAACCCTGATATAACGGCCTGCTCTCCATGTGAATACGGGGCTGAATTCCCTCTTGTTTTCACCGCAGATATATCTGTCACACTGCTTTCTCCATTCACCGCCCGTATGACGGAGAAGAAAATCACCGTTTTCATCTGCTATTTCGGAGAATACGACAATTGCTTCATCACCGGGCTTTGCGTCATCATCAAAACGGATAACCCACAGTCCCGATTCGTCAGCACAAAGGTCATAGAGTCTGCCTCTTTCATCTTCGGCAATAAGCTTCGGTTCAATGCTAAAATCGTACTTATCACCCTCGAAGAACTGTTTCACCATAACACACGGTTCAACATCTGTTTCCCTGACATTGAGCCATGATGAATCATCATAATCTGCAGAAAGAAGAGCTTCATCGTAGCTTCTGCCGTCCATTGTTTCATTGAGATAGATGTTTGTGCGTGTGATATAACTTGTTTTATAACGGGCTGTGGAGTCAGAATTGATTTCTCTGACAGAGCCGTCTTTCATTGTGAGAATGACCTTGAAAATGACTTTCGGGTCACCCCATTTGGGCATATATTCAGCGTGGTTTTCTGTCTGACAGTACCAGCCGTTGCCGACATGGAGCACAAGTGCATTTTTATCGGCAATTTTATCTGTTATGTCATATTCAAGATAATATCTTCTCTGGGTCATTGTGTCAAAAATAGGGAAAGACACACGGGATAAATCACGCTTTTCGTAGTTTGTCCATGCAGGGATAAACATTTCATCCGTAAGCTTTTCACCGTTGAAATAGGGCTCAACAAAGCCCATTGCATTGATTCTGACCTTTGCAGAAACAACATCTTCACATGAAAATGTTTTTCTGACATAATAAGCCTGCACACCGTTTTCAGTCATAACATAACTGCAGTTGTCAAATTCAAATGACTTCACCATAGGCACACGGCTGAAATTTTCATCGGCAAATTCACATCCGCAGACTGCAAAACCGCATTTTTCATAAAAGCCGACTGCATCTGCCCTTGCATTTACAGTGACACGCTCAGCACCTTTTTTCTTACATTCGTCGACAAGAGAGAGAACGAGCTTCTTTCCCATTCCCTTTCCTCTCATTTCCTTTCCGAATGCAATATTGTCTATATGGTAATCCGTTTCGTTCTCTTTATAGAAACGGCCGCAGCCGACTGCCCTGCCTTCATCAGAAAAGGCAAGAAAATCGGCTGAATTTTCTTTATCATCAAAAAGTTTATCTTCGGGATAACCCTGTTCCTGAGAAAAAACCTCTTTTCTCAGCTCTTTAACAGTGTCCCCTGAAACAAATCTTATTTCAGACATTCTATCACTCCGTTACAACAGTGAATTCATAGATAAGCATGCTGTCTTCGTCAATTACATATTCAGGAAGTGTTGCGGGACCGCAGCTGTTTGTGCCCGTGCCTCTGACATAACCGTCAATTGTAAGGACTGAGGACTCAACATTGACTATATCCTCCTGATGCTTTGCTTTATAAAGATTATCCTGAGTATAGTCATGGATATTGAAAGCAAATCTTTCCTCAGCATATACACGGATTGAATGTCCGTCATCATCCGAAATATCAAGCCACTTGACATTGCAATGCTCACCGTTATCCTGAGGCATGATGTAGGGCTCATGCATATCGTGAACGGTTGATCTGTAAATACCTATGGGAGCCTGAGCAATGAAATCGGGCAGATTTTCCCTTGAGCCTCTTCCGTAATATTCAACCTGAGTAAACTCCTTGGGAAGTTCAACTGTCATACCGAATCTGGGAAGCTCAAGCTTTTCGTCAATAACCTTATTGAGAACGGCTCTGACCTTCATTTCACCAATGGGAGAAATTGTGTAGTCAATCATACATTCAAACAGGTCTTTCTTTGCACCCTTGAGATTGAACACAGCCATAACTGATGCACAGTTGCCGTCAAGGCAGACATCAAATGCATCGAGTACGGGCTCAACAGAGTCAAGACCGAGCTTTTTCCAGTTTTCCGCAATATTTCTGTCGTTGTCAAGAGGAGCTCTGAAGACATTAGGTACAAAGCCCTTCTTACCGCCTGCAGGTGTCTGGTTTAAATATTCCTTACCGTTCTTGATAAAGGATACAAGTCTGCCCTTATCTGCACGGAAGAGTGCTGTACCGCCGTCAAAGTTGACACGTACCTTTCTGCCGTCAGATTCAATACCGATTTTGCCTGTCTTATAAAGGTCATAGGAAACAGAAACATCGTTAAGAACAACCTGCTCTCTTGAAATTTCTCTTCCGCCGTCATAACAGACAAATGTGATGATGAAATCATTCTCTGTATTGATGTCTTTATAATCAAGCTCTATATCGAGTGTTGCTTCGGGCTCAATGTCAGGTACAACATCACCCTTGTCATAAGCAACGCCGTTTCTTTCAAGAACCCACTTCATTGAAAGATATGAAGTGTTTCTGAATCTGTTTGTGTTTGTGAAAGAGAACACCTTGCCGTCCTTGTGAGCCACTCTTACGGGACGGTAGATTTCTTTCATCTGCAATGCACCTGTGTGAGGAGTTCTGTCGGGATACATAAGACCGTCAACACAGAAGTTGCCGTCGTGACGCTTTTCCTTATGGTCGCCTCCGTATGTGTACTGATAGGGGTATTTCGGGTCATCGGGAGCATGATAAACAGCATGGTCAACCCATTCCCAGATACAGCCGCCCATAAGGTTATCGTGTTTATAGAAAAGATCCCAGTATTCCTCCATCGCACCGGGGCCGACACCCATTGCATGCACATATTCACAAAGGAAGAATGGCTTTTCGGAATAAATCTTCTGACCGAGCTTTGAACCACCCTTATAATGGCCCTTATATTTACCCTCTGCAATAAGCTTTACGTTGTCCTGATGAGTGTACATTTCTGAGCATACATCATAAGCAACTCTCTTTGTTCTGACAACGCCCTCATAATGAACGGGTATGGGAGTGCCCGTTGATTTGAGATATTCATAGCACTTGTCCTGACATCTGTAGCCGCCTGCTTCATTGCCGAGTGACCACATTGTAACGGATGTATGGCTTCTGTCACGCTTATACATTCTCATTACTCTGTCAACATAGTGATGCTGCCACTTTATATCATGGCTGATGCCGTTGTCATCTTTGTTGCATACTTCCCATGCACCGTGAGTTTCGATATCTGCTTCGTCAACGACATATAGACCGTAGAGATCGCAGAGTGTGAGGAAGAAGGGGTCGGGAGGATAGTGTGAGGTACGCACGGCATTGACATTGAGCTCCTTCATGAGTTTAATGTCTTTTTCGAGGTCTGCAAGACTCATTGCATAGCCTGAAACGGGATGTGAATCATGATGATTTACACCCTTGAACTTAATCTTCTTGCCGTTGAAATAAAATACATTACCAATTATTTCAACTGTCTTGAAGCCTGTATATGAACGAAGAGTCATAACCTCTTCGCCGTTTTTGAGAAGTGTTACAAAAACAGTATAGATTGAAGGAATTTCAGCATTCCATTCCTTTACATCGAGACCTGCAAAGGTGAACTGCATTTTCTGAGAAACCTTCTTTTCGTCTGATACAATCTCATTGTCACCGTCATAAAGAGAAACCTTTACGGTACAGCCCTCTGTGTATGCAGGAACCTCCACATCACAGGTCATGTCATATTTTCCGTCTTTCTTAACTGATGAAACCTGATAATCATAGATATATGAATCACCGTAGGCAGTAAGAAGAACATCTCTGAAAATACCTGTTTCACGGAACATATCCTGACATTCAAGATATGTACCCGTACACCATCTGTACATAAGGACAACAAGTTCGTTTGAGCCTGCAACAATCTTGTCACTGATATCAAACTCTGCAGTATTGTGTGAGCCCTCAGAGTAGCCGATATAACTGCCGTTGAGGTAAACCTCAATATTGTTTGCGGCACCGAGGAATGTAAGGATATACTTCTTGTCAGTGTCTTCAATATCAAACTTCTTTCTGTAAACACCTGCTGTCATATCATCGGGAATTGCAGGAGGAGGCAGCTGGAATTCATAAGGACAGTTGAGATATACGGGCTCCATGTAGCCTGTTCTCTGCCATGTGGAGGGAACAGTCACCTTATCGAACTTTATATAAGATGTGTCAAAAATATCAGGCACCTTTGAATTGTGCTGATAGAATTTGAAATCCCACTCGCCTGAAAGACATGTAACCATATCGGAAGTGTATCTTTCCTGACGGACATCTGTATTTTTTGCATCGGCAGATTTACCGAAAGGAATAAAATAAGCTCTGGACTCAGTTATGTTATCTCTGAAAATCTTGAAATTTCTGTAATTTTTTTTCTGTAATGTGTATTTCATAAACGTACCTCCGTGTACAGTTTAAAATATTGTAACACAGACATAAAAATTTTTCAATTCTTTTAATTGAAAAATTATTCAGTATATGTTATATTAATATTAATATTTTAATCAGCATTCTGAATGGAACAAAAATTATGAAAAACAACAAGAAAAAAAGCGGTTTTCTCTGCCCTGTTTCGGGTAAATGCGGCGGCTGTCAGCTCCAGAATATGACCTATGACAGACAAAAAGCATTCAAGCAGGCATCTGTCGTAAAGCTTTTCGGCAGATACTGTACCGTTGCCCCTATCGAGGGCATGGACAACCCTTATCACTACAGAAACAAGGTCAGCGCCGCCTTCGGCACAACAAGAAGCGGTATGATTATTTCGGGTGTCTATCAGTCAAGCACCCACAACATTGTAAAAATTGATTCATGTCTGCTTGAAGACGAAACAGCCGACAGCATTATTGTCACAATAAGACAGCTGCTCAAAGATTTCAGGCTCACTGCATACAATGAACACACAGAAAAAGGCTTTCTCAGACATGTGCTTATCAGAAGAGGCTTCAGCACAAATGAAGTGATGGTCGTCATGGTCACATCAACTCCCGTCTTTCCCGGAAAAAATCACTTCATCGAAAAGCTTGTTTCAATTCATCCCGAAATCACCACAATTGTACAGAACATAAACAACAAATTCACAAGCATGGTGCTCGGAGATGCACAGAAGGTTCTTTACGGCAACGGATATATCGAAGATATTCTGTGCGGAAAAAGGTTCAGGATTTCACCCAAGTCTTTCTATCAGATAAACCCCGTACAGACAGAAAAGCTCTACAGCTGTGCAATTCATCTTGCAGGGCTTACGGGCAGTGAAACAGTCATTGACGCTTACTGCGGAATCGGCACAATCGGCATTGCAGCATCAGACAGGGCAAAAACCGTAATCGGTACGGAGGTCAACAAGGATGCAGTAAAGGATGCCGTTGTCAATGCAAAGCTCAACAATATAAAGAACACCCGTTTCTTTGCACTTGATGCAGGTGAATTTATGCAGAATCTTGCTGCAGACGGCGAAAAAATCGATGTTCTGTTCACAGACCCTCCGAGAGCAGGATGTTCAAGGGATTTCCTTGATGCGGCAATTGCACTCTCCCCTGAAAAAATCGTCTATATCTCCTGCAACATTGAAACCCAGGCAAGGGATGTACATCATCTTGTGAAGCACGGATACAAGGTCAAGGCATGCAGACCCTTTGACATGTTCCCTCACACAAGACATATTGAAAACATTATTCTTCTGACAAAAAACTAAAGGAGTTATATTTATGAAAAAGATTTTCCGTTCATTCACAGCAGTATTCATTGTTACTGTAATGCTTATCATTACATATATCCCGGCTTTTGCGGTTTCCGAGCCCGCAGGCGATGAAACAACAACATCCTCATCAGGCTATGAAAAGGGCGATGTCAATCTCAGCGGTTCAATCACTGCTGCAGATGCAAGAATCATCCTTCAGCTTGCTGCACACCAGATGACATTTGATTCATTCAGGACAGGACTTGCAGACTACAACTCTGACGGCAAGGTCACTGCATTCGATGCAAGACTTGTTATCCGTCTTTCCGCAAAGCTTGACCCTTATGCTCCTGACCCGACAACAAGACCTCCCGAAACAACAACACAGAGAGTCATCACCGATGACAACAGAACATTTGAAGTTGATATAAGCGACCTTTTCAGCACAAGCTATGCCCGTTATGCATGTCTTTATGACTATGACAACGACAAGGTGCTTTACGGCAAGAATATGCACTCCCCCTGTCACCCTGCAAGCACAACAAAGGTTGTGACTGCAACTCTTGCATGTGAATATCTTTCGGGTGACTATGTCCTCACAGTCGGCAGAGAGCTCGACCTTGTTCATTGGAACACAAGCCGTTCAGGTCTTTATAAAGGACAGCGTATCAAGTTCAGTGAAATTCTCAAGTGTCTTCTTGTTCCCTCAGGCTGCGACGCTGCTTACACAATTGCGGCTCATGTTGCAAGAGTGGCAACAGGCGACTATAACATGTCTGCATCAAAGGCGCTCAATACTTTTGTTGCAATGATGAATGACTATGCAAAAAGCCTCGGCATGAATGACTCAAACTTCATGAATCCCGACGGCTTCCCAAACAGCTATCACTATGTTTCAGCCTATGACATGGCAATCATCACTACAAAGGCTTACTCCTTCAAGCTCATCAGGGATGTTGTCAGCCAGCCCTGGGCAACAGCTTATTTTGAGTCAGGCGGAAGCTATTCATACTCAAACTCAAACGAAACAATCAATCCTTATTCCGACAGATACTACCCTTACATGGTCGGAATGAAGACAGGCTCACATTCACAGGCAGGTCAGTGCCTTGTAACTGTTGCAAAAAAATATATTGAGCAGACAGGCAAAACAAAGACCTTCGTTGCGGTTGTATTCAACTGTCCCTCAAAATACGGCAGATACTACGACCTGCGAAATCTCTATAACACAGCATTCTCGTATTTCTGGCGTCAGCCTTGACAATAAAAACAAAATACTGCATAATACTAAGTAATAAATTAAGGAGACGATATAAAATGAAAGATGTCCGCTTAATCTGCAAATACAAGCACAACGGTAAGGAATACAGCCTGACAGGTAATTATTCAGAATACCTTGATGCAGAATACACCGTCAATGACGATGAAATCAGCCTTACACTCAAGCCCAAGGCTCTTGTAGAGCTCACAACAGCTTATTTTGAATTTGACCATGATTTCAAGGATGATGACAAATTCTTTGCAAACGGCTATCAGTCATGGACAACATCAAGAGAATACAAGAAGACCGATGTAGCTCTCGGCATCAATAAGCTTGCAAAGATGTATCCCTTTATCAAGCTTTCAGGCACATCCTCGGACGTATGGTTCTGTGAAGACAAGGAAATCCCCGGTGTATTCCGCAGCCATTGCTACACTTATATAAAGAATGACGGCAATTTCCTCTTCCTGGGTTCACTTACAGAGAAGCAGGGCTACACAATCTTCAAGGCTGATATGAACGCCGGCACGCTCATCGTTGAAAAGGATGTTGAGGGCGTTGTTATTGACAGCGATTATAATCTTTTCAATGTTGTTATCCTCAGAGGCGACGAAAACTATGTTTTCGACAGATACTTTGAGCTTATGGGTGTAAAGAAGCCCAAAATCGACCACCTTGCAGGCTACACATCATGGTACAACTACTTCCAGAAGATTAATCAGGATATCATTTACCGTGACCTTGATGCAATGGATGTATGCAAGGAAGAAGCAAATATTTTCCAGATTGACGACGGTTACGAAACATTTGTCGGCGACTGGCTTGACCCCAATCCTGCAAAATTCCCTGACGGCATGAAGGCTGTTGCTGAGCGTATTCACAACAAGGGCTATATGGCAGGCATCTGGATTGCACCTTTCAGTGTTCAGATCAAGTCAAGAACCTTCAAGGAACATCCCGACTGGGTTATCAGAGACGAAAAGGGCAAGCCCGTTCTCGGCTGTGTCGGCTGGGGCGGTGCTTACACACTCGATATCTACAATCCCGAGGTAAGAGAATATATCAGGCATTTCTTTGATGTTATTCTCAACGACTGGGGTTATGACATGGTCAAGCTCGACTTCCTTTACAGTGAGTGTATGTTCCCCAGAAACGGCAAGTCAAGAGGCACAATCATGTGCGAAGCTATGGAATTCCTCCGTGAATGCTGCGGTGACAAGCTCATCCTCGGCTGCGGTGTTCCCCTCGGTGCTGCATTCGGTATTGTTGATGCTTGCCGTATCAGCTGTGACGTTGACCTTTCTTACACAGGTAAGATTTACAACAAGCTCCATGTAAACAACGAAATCATGTCAGCTCAGAATGCAATGAACAACTCCATTTTCCGCCGTCAGCTCAACGGCAGAGTTTTCACAAACGACCCCGATGTATTCTTCTTCAGATATTCAAACCTTAAGTTCAACATGGATCAGAAGGTTCTTCTCGGCTTCATCAACCACATCTGCGGTGACGTTCTTTTCGTTTCCGATAACATGGAAGAATACTATCCCGATGACATCGAATCAGTAAAGACATTCTTCAGAAAGTCTGAATACAAGATTCTCGATGCAAACTACACAGACAACAACAAGAAGATAATCATGAAGCTTCTTGACAAGGACGGCAATGTACAGATGCTCTGGTTTGACATGGCTACAGGCTTCGGCAATCAGAAGACAATCTGCAAGGTATTTCCCTTAAGATGAAACGGATAGCTATTTTTCAGAAGGATCTGGCAATCGGCGGTATTCAGCGTTCGCTACTGAACATGATTACAAACATGGACCTTACAAGCTATGAGGTTGACCTGTTTCTTTTTGCAGAGCCTGAAATATGCAGAAAAGAGGAACTGAAAAACATCAATATACACATCATCCGTCCTCTTTTCTACTTCAACAGGCTGATTAAATTCAGCACTCTGCAGAAGATGTTCCGTTATGACCTGCCCGAAAAAGAATATGACATCGCCATTGATTTCAACAGCTACAGCAATGAATGTGCATTGTGTACCTTTGCAGTCAATGCGAAAAAGCGAATCATGTGGATTCACAACGATGTCAGAATTGAGCATAAGAATTCAGGCAAGTACAGAATTCTCTGGAATAATTTCAAGGACAAATTTGACATGTATGATGAATTTGTTGCTGTATCAGACGGTATTGTCGAGCCCTTCAGGGCAATGACAGGGATAAAAGACAAGAAGATTACCGTTATCCCCAACATTATCAACACAGTCCGTCTTATAGGGAAGAGTCATGAGGAAATCGATTTCAAGGTTGACCCTTACATGACAAACTTTATCTTTGTCGGCAGATTCACACATCAGAAAGGCATCGATATACTTCTTGACTATTTTGCAAGAGCCCTTGAAAAAAGGTCAGATATTCATCTCTATCTTCTCGGTTCAGGCCCCGAAGAGCTGAAAATCGCGCAGCAGATTGAAAATCAGAAGCTCGGCGACCATGTAACGGTTATCCCTGCAGTCAGGAATCCTTATCCTTATATGGCCATGATGGATTCACTTGTTCTCACATCCCGACATGAGGGACAGGGCATGGTGCTCTGGGAGGCAAAGGCTCTGGGACTTGACCTGATTTTTGAAAAGCATCTCGAAAAATATAACGAAGGACTGTCAGGCTCGGAGGATATTGTTGAAGCAATAGTCAACCAGAAAAAGCACTCAAAACAGTTTGACACCCTTGATTATTACAATTTAAAAATAAAAAACAGCCTCTATGAGCTGTTTGACCGTTGAGGTGGGAAATTTGCTTTTAAGCGTCATAATTCCTGCATACAACTGCAAAGACACACTTTCAGCAGCCGTATTTTCGGTTGCTGAAAATTTTAAGGACACTGAAATCATTATCATTGACGACGGCTCGGCAGATGAAACACCGTCAGTAATTGATGATTTAAAGAGCATATACAGTTGTATCGTCACAAAAAGAATACAGAACTCAGGCCCTGCCAAAGCCCGCAATGAGGGCTTGAAGCTGGCTCAGGGAGCCTTTGTCATGTTCATTGACAGTGATGACACATTTGAAAAAAATACATTCAAAACAGTCTCAGAGGCTCTGACACCTGACACTGATCTGCTCATTTTCGGTTTCAGACAGAATTTTCTCGGCAGAGCAGAAGATAAAATTTATTCTTCAGGCTCCCCTTTCACCACCGATGAATATTATAAAAACAATCTTCTCAATCAGGTATGGAACAAAGCATACAAAAGAGAGTTCATTCTCAGAAACAACATCTTTTTCAGAGATTACCGTTACGGCGAAGACAGGATTTTCAATGCAGAAGTGCTCAGACACTCTCCTGTTGTAAAAGCAATACCCGATGTGCTTTATAACTATAATATCGATAAATCCGTGAGTCTGATTTCAGGTTATATTCCAGAAAAGTTTGATGCATGCAAAGAAATCAACCGTTATTTCAGTCAGCTTTGTGAAGATAAGTCAACGGCTGATTATATGTTCCTTAAAAATATTGTATCATGCATGACTGTTCTTTTTGCCGACAACTGCAAACTCTCCGTTAAAGAGAAAAAAGCAGTTATCAAAAGAATTATATCCGATGAAGATGTAAAAAATGCGATGGAATCAAAGCAGGACTCCACCGCAAACGAAATTATAAGAAAAATAATAAAAACGGAAAATGTGAATATCAATTACCTGTTCGCATTTTCAGTCGCATTTATTCAGAAACACTTTTTACCCGTTTTTCTGAAGTTCAGGAAATAAATTACAGCAGTTACCGATTAAGGTAACTGCTGTTTTGTATAATAGGCTAACAAATCAATCGGATATTTTTTCATTTGGAAGTATCTATTATTACGAAGTATTTTCCGTATTATCAGAAATATAAATCCGTATATTTTATTTTTCATCCAAATTTTAAACGGTTTGGACTTAAAATCATTCCAAAAGTTCAAACTTTCATCATCTATCCAAATATCAAAATCATCATAAAGATATTCCAAACCAGATTCATTTAAATTTTTCTTTATTTCTTTTAATGATTCACCATTTCTGGAAGCTTCTCTTATATATTCACACAAAAATGTTTTTTTCATTGTCATACATTGAGAAATTCTATCTTCTCTTGTTTTTTTATCCTGAACAATGACAAGACTCTTGATAACCCAGTCCCATGCAGGAATAACATGATTAAAATATGCATCTGCAACATCTTTTTTGCTGTGACATGCTGAAGTTGAATTACTTCTATAAATAAACATATTATTTTTAAAGTAATTGACCTTTTGACAAACAGTCAAAAACAAAAATAACAAAGATAGATCTTCCTGCAGTTTTATTCCTACAGGAAATTGAATACTATATATGCTAAACATTTCTGCTCTGTATATATAACTACAAAAGTAACCGCCATATAAAGGTATATCTTGTCCATAATATTCTTCAGTTTCAACTTCATACAGAAGACCAAATGTAAGTTCCTCATTACCCTCTAAATAAGAAAAACGGCAAGCATCTGAATTTTTTGATAAGATTTCAGCTTTTAAATCATTTGTATAAAAATCATCGCACCATACATCATCTGCATCAAGGAACCCAATGTATTCAACATTCTTTTCCAACAAAAAAGCAATACCGTTATTTCTTGCAGCAGATACTCCCTGATTTTCTTGACTTAACACAAAAACTCTTTCATCTGAGGATGCAATCTGATTAGCTATTGAAAGTGAATTATCTTTTGAGCCATCATTAACTACAACAACAATAAGATCTTTACATTCCTGATTTAATACGGAATATATCGCTTCCTTAAGAAACATTTCACCATTATAAACAGGAATAATAACACCTAAACATACTTTATCATTCTGTGCATTGTCTATCATAACAAATTATCAATCCTTTTATACACTTCATTAATCAAAGCAAGGCACCTGTTTCCAGATGCCTGTTTACCTGACTTATGCCCACCACATTTCTGCGGGATTTTCTTTGATAAGAACTCTCTTAAGCATTTCAACAGCCTTTGAAAGACCTTCATTCTGGCTCATGAGTGAATCCTCATGCTCGATTGAAAGAACATGGTCATAACCCACAAGACGGAGATTTGAAACGATATCCTTCCAGTAAACTTCATCATTACCGTAGCCGACTGAACGGAAAATCCATGCACGGTTGATTTCATCGCTGTAGGGCTTTGTATCAAGCACACCTGTCTTTGCAGTGTTGTACTTGTCCATCTTTGTATCCTTTGCATGAACATGGAAAATAGCGTCGCCGAGTGCTCTGATAACAGCAACGGGATCCATTCCCTGCCAGATAAGGTGGCTGGGGTCAAAGTTTGCACCGAGCTCGGGACCGACTGCTTCACGGATACGAAGCATTGAATCTGTATTGTAAACACAGAAGCCGGGATGCATTTCAAAGGCAATCTTGTCTACACCGTGAGCCTTTGCGAATTCAACAGTATCTTTCCAGTAAGGAATAAGCACGTCATTCCACTGCCAGTCAAGGATTTTGCCGAAATCATCAGGCCAGGGACAAGTTACCCAGTTGGGATACTTTGCAGTTTCACAGTCACCGGGACAGCCTGAGAATGTATTAATCTGATGAATGCCGATTTTCTCAGCAAGAAGAATTGTATTCCTGATTGCATCGTCGAAATACTTTGCAGTTGCCTTGTCAGGATGTACGGGGTTACCGTGACAGCTCAGAGCGCTGATTTCAACATCATAATCCTTGATAAGACCTTTGAATGTGTCAAGAGCCTTTGCATCATTCAGAAGAACTTCGGGATTTGCGTGAGCATTGCCGGGATAACCGCCGCAGCCGATTTCAACAGCTTCAATACCGAGTGATTTAAAATATTTAAGTGACTCTTCAAGACTGAGATTGCTAAGAAGAGTTGTAAAAACACCTAATTTCATAGTTGTAACCTCTATAATAATTATTGTATATAATTCGCAATTTGAAATTATCAATTCGCAATTTCGGAAGGGGTTATCACCCCTTAAACCCCATTTTATAATGATTCAAAAGGCGAAGCCTTTTCCTTAATTGCGAATTACGCATTGCGAATTGCGAATTTATTTCACACTCTGAAGATACTTCATACTTCTTGTAACATCTTCAAGTCCATTTGGAACGGGGTCATCATTTTCAAGAATAACCCATTCAATGTTGTTGTCCTTGGCAGCTCCGATAACAGCATCAAGGTCGTTGTTGCCCTCTGTGAGTGCTGTGGGCTTGCCGTCAATACCGTCCTTGATGTGAAGAAGAATGATATCATCAATATTTTCTGTGATGTACTTGTAGTTGTCCATACCTGCACAGAAGCTCCAGTATGTATCAAGCTCAAGCTTTACCTTTTCAGCAAAAACCTGCATTGCTGTCTTTCCGTTTTCAAGAGGAGTAAATTCTTCTGTGTGGTTGTGATAGTAAGCAGGAACACCGAGAGCCGCACTTCCCTTTGCAAGAAGATTTGCAGCATGTTCGCACTCTTCAACCGTGCTGTGGGGAGCTCCGCCCGTACCGCAGTAAAGAACACCGAGTGTCTTATGGAACTTTACTGTTTCTTCGATTTTGTCATCCTCGAAATTTTCAACACCGATATGACAGCCGACGGGAACAAGTCCGAGTTCATCAAGCTTTGCCTTGATTGTTTCAGCTGAAAGACCGTGATAACCTGCGAATTCAACACCGTCAAAGCCAAGCTTCTTTACTTCTTCAAGAATTTTAAGGAAATCATCTCCGTTTGAAATCATGTCACGGAGTGAATATAACTGTACCGCGTATTTCATATCATCATCCTTTGTAAATCATAGGGTCAATATAGTTAATAGTCTGCTTGATACCCCATTCACCCATATCACCCTGCCATGTGCCTGAGTGAGGCTCAATTGAAAGCATGCCGTCATATTTGTATTCATAAAGAAGTCCCATAATCTGACGCCAGTCAATCATATCAAGACCTGCAGGGGGATCATCAACATGGTCTCCGTTTATATTGATTGTTCCCTTGATGTGGAAGTGATAGATTCTGTCTGCCCAGTCATTGATTTCTTCAAGATACTTGCCTGAGCCTGAGTTGATGCAATGTGAGGGGTCGTATTTGATGCCGAGGTCACGGACACGGCTCATAATTGCAAGCCATGCCTTGGGCTCTCTTACGAAGTTTGACCAGTCACAGTTGTAGCATGCAACTTTAACGCCCTTTTCTTTACCGTATGCACATACCTTTGAAAGGTATTCAACAGCATAGTCACAATTGTCAAAGAATGACTTGTCTTCAACTTCATTTACGCCTGTAACGAAAACGGGACAGCCGAGTTCTGCACAAACATCAATGAGTTTATATGAATTTTTAAGTTCTTCTTCAATAATTTCACCGTTATCATCAATTTTGTCTGCGCCCCATCTGCCGATAGACATAACCTTTACATCGTACTGCTCACTCCAATTTTTGATATCGGGAATAAGAGCTATAAGGTCATCGGGATTATTGCCTTCATTGTAGCAGAATTCAACCGCATGGAGTCCGAGGTCAGCAATGTGCTTGAAACCCTCTTCACTCCAGTATTCAATCATTCCGAGTGTCATCATATTATTTTCTCCTTAGTTGTCAATATAAACAGGCTTACCTGTCTTTGCTGATTCATAGATAGCTTCAAGAATCTGAGTTACTACCATTGCCTGTTCGGGCTTGACGCACTGTTCACGCTTGCCGAGAACTGCATCAATCCAGATTCTCTGGTCAATGAATGCATTGTCATCTGAATCGCCCTCATAGAAAGCAACACCGCCGCAATCCATATTGGGAGTTTCAATACACTGTCTGCCGTTCTTTACATAGTTTACACGGATATCGTCAAGAGTATCAATACCGCCCTTGTCACCGCAGAGAACGAAACAAGCTTCTCTCGGCTCTGCAACATTGAGTGCCCAGCTTGATTCAAGCGTAACAACTGCACCGTTTTCCATTACGATATAGCCGAATGCTGAATCTTCAACAGTGAACTTTTCGGGATCCCAGTCGCCCCATGCATTTGCTGTATTTGTCTGATTTGCAAGCTTTCTGAATGTATTACCGACAACCATCTTAGGCTTGTAGTTGTTCATCATCCAGAGTGTAAGGTCGAGAGCATGAGTACCGATATCGATAAGGGGGCCGCCGCCCTGCTCGTATTCATTAAGGAAAACGCCCCATGTGGGAACAGCTCTTCTTCTGATAGCAACAGCCTTTGCATAGTAAATCTCACCGATTTCACCTGCATCGCAGACTGCCTTTGCATAAAGGTTCTCACCGCACTGTCTGTTCTGATAACCGATTGAAAGAAGCTTGCCTGTTCTGACAGATGCTTCATACATAGCCTTTGCTTCGGCATAAGTCTTAGCCATGGGCTTTTCGCACATTACATGCTTGCCTGCTTCCATTGCATCAATAGAAATAAAGCTGTGTGAACGGTTGGGAGTACAAACATGAACAACGTCAATTGTTTCATCCTTGAGAAGTTCTTTGTAATCTGTATATGTCTTTGCATCGGGTGTGCCGAATTTCTTGGCAGATTTTTCTGCTCTTTCAGGGATAATATCACAGAAAGCAACCATTTCAACTTCGGGAATCATTGCAAGATTGGGCATATGCTTACCGTTTGCAATACCGCCGCAGCCAACGACACCGATTCTTACTTTTTTGTCCATAACCATAACATCCTTTCAGGATAAATTTATACACCTATATAATAAATCAATAAAAAATAAAAAACAAGTTTTTATTAAAATATGGAGTGTATAAAAATACATAAAAAAATTGTGCAGAATTTACAAAACAATTCTGCACACAAATTTATATGGAGTTTATTATATACAATCTGATTTTTTCAAAAAATTCTTCACTGTTATAGAGATTTCTGAATTTTTCATCGAGTTCGGCAATTCTGTTTTTATCAAATGAAACATTTTCGTTTTTATCATCGCACATTGCATACATCTGAGAAACAACCGACTTGATTTTATCATAACCGATGCTGTCAATTCCGTTTACGGCTTCTTTCGGCAAGGGCTCACCGTTATGTCTGAAAAAGTATGAAAGACTGTTTTCCGTAACATCCTCATTGAACCAGAAAAGAGAAAAAACTTCCCTTCTCCACTTCTCCTCAGCTTCAAAATCGGCATCAGGTGTCTGTGATTTTTCGAGCTTATACTGAAGCACTGCAGTTACACCCTCACAAAGCTCCTTTGCATCGGCATTTTCTGCTGATTCCTTTGTGATAACAGCATATTTTTCTTTCAGGATTTTGATTCTTTCAAAATCCTTTCTCAGCTTTTCCGACTCTGCATTACGCTTTTTTATGCTTTTTGAAACCCTGATAAGAACAGGAATGAGAACAATTATCAAAACAACGACAACAGCCCACAGATACCAGAATTCCTTTAATGATTCAAGCATTGTCATTCCTCCATAAGGGCTTTATAAATGTCGCCCTTTTTCATTCCCGATTCCTTTGCGGCTCTTTTTGCCGCTTCGGAAGCAGACATACCCTCTGCGAGATAATTTTTTGCAAGTGTTATGCCGTCAATTTCATCTTCGGGCATTTCTTCTTTCTTTTTACCCTCAATAATGAGTACATACTCACCCTTGAGCTTGACACCGTTATACTTTTCGGCTGCCTCGGAAAGTGTTGTTTGCTCAACAGATTCGTGGATTTTTGTAAGCTCCTTGATGATTGCGATTTTTCTGTCACCGAAGAATTCAAGCATATCACGGAGTGTTGCCGCAAGCTTATGAGGAGCCTCATAGAAAAACATTGTGCGTCTTTCGTCTTTGACATCTTCAAGATGCTCTCTTCTTTTCGGCTTATTGCCCGTAAGGAAGCCCTCAAAAGTAAATCTGCCCACATCCATACCGCTGATTGCAGCAGCTGTGATTATCGCTGACGGACCGGGCACAGAGACAACATCAATACCGTGCTCGTGACACAATGCTACAAGGTCTGTACCGGGGTCTGAGATTGCAGGCATACCTGCATCTGTAACCAATGCACAGTCCTCACCGTCAAGGATACGGGAAATGATGTGAGAGCTTTTCTGAGCCTTGTTATGCTCATAATAGCTGACCATCGGTTTCTTTATTTCAAAGTGATTAAGAAGCTTTACAGTGACTCTTGTGTCCTCTGCAGCGATAAAATCGACCTCTTCAAATGTTTTTACGGCTCTCGGGGAAAAATCACCCAAATTTCCTATGGGTGTTCCCACTACATAAAGTTTTCCGCTCATTGTAAAAATCCTTTTCTTATTTTCTGTATGTGCCGATGATTTTCAGCATTTCTTCCGATTCTTTGCCGTCTGAACCTTCAATATGAAGCTCAGGCTCAACGATAACACCGGGATTTCTGCCGAGCTTACCCTCGACCAACACAAGCCACGGAGCAAGACCGTCACGCTGAGAAACAAATCGAATTCTTTTGGGCTCGATTTTCACCTTCTGCATTGCTGTTGTCAGCTCAAAAAGCCTTTCGGGACGGATACACATACAGAGTCTTCCGCCGAATTTCAGAAGCTTTGATGCGGCTGTACATACATCGTCAAAGCCGCATGTTATGCCGTGTCTTGCAATTTTTGCACTTTCTTCTGAGCTTTCTATCCCCGCGTTGATTTTTGTGTAAGGAGGATTCATTGTCACAACATCGAACTGCCCTTTGGGAAACTCTTTGGGCAACTCCCTCAAATCGCAGTTGAAGGGTTTTATTTTATCAAGCTCATTCAATTCAATTGAACGGCAGAGCTGGTCATAACCGTTTTCCTGAATCTCTGCTGTATAAATCTCATTACAAAGTCCCTCTCTCACCCAATAAAAAGGTATTATCCCGCAGCCTGTACCGAAATCGCATGCAAGAGCTTTTTTTGAGGGAGAGGCAAAGGATGCCAACAAAAGTGCATCAGTCCCGAAGGTGTGAGCCTTCGAGACTATGAGTTTGAGTTCGTTATTTATATATTCAATATGTTCACTGTCTTTAATATTCATAGGTTTCTTCAAAGTATGTCATATTGGCTGCAACAAGCAGTGTCTTTCTTGCATCTGCAGCTGTGATTTTACCGTCAAGATTTACATCAGCAGCAATTGCAAAGGCACCTGAGAGATTGTCAATTCTTGCAGAAGCACGCAGAAGAAGTCTTGCATCTGCCGCCGTGACCTTACCGTCAGAATCAAGGTCGCCGGTAACACTGACATAATAATTTGTAACAACACCGTCGACTGTTTCATAATTTAGTCTGCAGCCTGTACCGATATTATCTTCTTCATTGATAAATTCACTCTTGGGATTGTAAATTACAAAAAGATGACTGTTTGTAAAATACTTAAGAAAATCCGCTACTGTAAGATTTCTCTTGACATTTGAAATCATCATTGCTTCATAATCAACCCTGATTACAGTTTCGGGAATGAGCTTTATCTTAAGAGTCTTTGTTATTGGGTCAATATCAGCGCCGACATCACCCGAACCGTCATGTTCACCGAATGTAATAACGGTAACAAACTGATAAGAACAATCCTGACAAATATATTTTACCCTTGCAGAAAGACCGTCGGCAGATTCCTGAAGCACTTCATATTCATCAGGATAATTGTGAGGTAATTTTGCAATGAGTGTGGAGATTGAATCTTCATCACAGAGCGTACATACCTTATGCTTGTATCCTGACTGTGAGCATGTGGGCTCCTGAGTGACAATCCATTCATCTGTATATGAATGAGCTTTACTGTCAACGGGCACAACCGTTTCCTCTGTTTTTGCATCACAATAGAGACAATGTCTTGACTGCGTGCCTTCAGAAACACATGTTGCAGGAACATCAACAGTGAATTCTTCTGCAAAAACATGCTTATCGGGGTCTGAAGGAATTGCTGTTTCGTTTACGGGATTATTACATACCGTACACAGCTGAGCAGTCACACCGTCAGCAGAGCAGGTCTCTTCAGTGATGACAAACCATTCCTCCGTAGGTGTATGCTCACCTGTTGCAGGAACTTCCTTTGTCAATGCAACATTTGAGCACAGGTCACAGTAACAGTTCATACTGCCCGCTGTATCACATGTGGGAAGAACGGTAACAACCCATGAGGATTCTTCGCTTGTGACATGGGCTTCAGGGTCAGAAGGAATTGACTGATGATTGAAATATGCATCACAGTATTTACACTGATGTGCCATAGTTCCTGCAAGCTGACATGTTTCAGGCAAAAGAACAATAAAATCACCGTTCTTTGCATGTGCTTCGGGGTCAGGCTCAAGTTCAACTCTCTCTGCGGGCTTATTACAGCCTCTGCAGACATAATATCCGACACCGCCTGTGACACAGGTGGGTTTTGTTTCATATGTAAGCTCGTTTGAAACAAGGGAGTGATTATCGGGGTCCTTAGGTGTTTCAACAATTTCCTTGAAGCCGCATACAAGACAGCTCCTGTATTTTGTACCCTTAAGAGTACATGTAGGCTCATTGACAACGGTGTATTCACCGCCGTTTGCATAAATATGCTCTTCACATGAACCGTAGTCACCTTTTGCTGTTTCATTTACAGTGTATTCCTCAGTCTGAGCAAAACCGAGCACACAGATGCAAAGCATCATAACAGCAGGAATAAAAACAGTCATAAACCTTTTCATCTGAAACCATCCTCTCATTTAATTTATTTTATCACGGACAGACAATTAAGTCAATAACAATAAATATACAAATAACAGTTGCAGTGAATGCCGATTTGTGGTATTGTAGTCACGGTGAAGAAAAAATGACAGAAATACTTTATGAAGACAGCTACTGCATCGCATGTGTAAAAAAACCGGGGATGCTCTCAGAAGAGAGCGACAGCCCTGAAAGTCTGCCCCTTATACTCAGAAACGAACATAATACCGATATCTTCACACTGCACAGGCTTGACAAGCCCGTAGGCGGTGTAATTTTATATGCCAAGAACAAGAAAGCAGCTTCGGCATTTTCTTCAGTTATAGCAGAAAACCGTCTGACAAAGACATATCTTGCAGTCCTTGACGGCAGTCCCGAAAAAGATGAGGACAGACTCTGCGACCTGCTTTTCAAGGATTCACGGAAGAACAAGACCTTTGTTGTAAAAAAGATGCGCAAGGGTGTCAGAGATGCTGCACTGAGATACACCGTTACTGAAAGAAGTGAAAAGAACACACTTGTGAAAGTGACTCTCGAAACAGGCAGGTCACATCAGATAAGAGTGCAGTTTGCCTCAAGAAAGCTTCCTCTGACAGGTGACGGCAAATACGGCAGCCGTGACAACGGATGCACAATTGCCCTGTGGTCACACAGCCTTGAATTCGACCATCCCTTTACAAAAGAGCATATTGTGATTGAAAGCAATCCCGATTACTGCACTTACCCATGGAAGCTTTTCAGAAAATAAAGTGAAATTTTGATATTTTACCGCATCTCGGGCAGGTTACTTCCCTTGCACCGCGGCTCTTTTTAAGCCTTAAGAATTCACCGCAGTTTCTGCATGTCCTGAAACGGTGTGTCCTGAAAAATGTAATTCTCAGCTTCATATGGTTGAAATAAGGCATCCAGCCTGAAATCATATGTTCAAATTTCAGGTTTTCCTTATATCTTTTTTCAAGATTTCTTGACAGTATGCGAAAAACAATATAACCGAGAACAAGATACTGAAGCACGGTTACAATGATATATCCCCAATAGGAATTCCTGAAAAATATCTTTACTGCCGCAAAAATGCAATAAATCACGAGCAAACCGTATGACAGCTTATCAATACCGTTTCTGCCTGCCATGAATTCCTTGAGTTTAAGTATGAAATTTCCCAAAATAATCACTCTTTTCAAAATAAAAACATATTATATAATTGACATTGATAAAAATAAATATTATAATAAATTTTCGGAATGAAGTATATTTACCTTTAATATCTGAGGTGTAATAATGATTTATGATAACGTTTTAAAAGCTATGGGGAGCACTCCTCTCATCAGGCTTTCAAAAATAGTTCCCGAGGACAGTGCACAGATTCTCGTCAAATACGAAGGTCTGAATGTCGGCGGTTCAATAAAAACAAGAACAGCATACAACATGATTCTTGCTGCCGAAAAGCAGGGATTAATCAATAAGGATACAGTAATCGTTGAACCCACAAGCGGCAATCAGGGTATCGGACTTGCTCTTGTCGGTGCCGTAAAGGGCTATACAACAAAAATTATCATGCCCGACTCCGTAAGCGTTGAAAGAAGAAAGCTTGTTGAGCATTACGGTGCCGAGGTTATTCTTGTTCATGACGACGGCAATATCGGCGAATGCATCGAAAAGTGCGTTGAAACAGCAAAACAGCTTGCCCGTGAGGACAGCAACGTGTTCATTCCTCAGCAGTTTGAAAATGAAGCAAATCCTGCTGTACACAGACGCCATACAGCCCTTGAGATTCTCGAAGAGGCAGACTGCCCCATCCACGGCTTCTGCTCGGGAATCGGCACAGGCGGAACGATAACAGGCATCGGCGAAACACTCAAGAATGCAAATCCCAAAATGGAGATATGGGCTGTTGAGCCTGAAAATGCAGCAATTCTTGCAGGCGGAAACATCGGAACACATCTTCAGATGGGTATCGGCGACGGTCTTATCCC
Organism: Clostridia bacterium; assembly: GCA_017473925.1. Lineage (GTDB taxonomy): Bacteria > Bacillota > Clostridia > Oscillospirales > Acutalibacteraceae > UBA1081. The sequence goes on from JAFUIY010000056.1 coordinate 24,990, forward strand.
GAAGATTCTCAACACTGAAATCTATGATGATATATGCATTATTTCAGACGAGGAAGCAATCGGCACGGCAAAAGCCCTTGCAAGAGAAGAAGGTCTGATGTGCGGTATTTCAAGCAGAACAAATGTCGCTGCCGCACTCAAGCTTGCAAAGAAGCTCGGCAAAGGAAAAACAGTCGTCACAGTTCTTCCCGACACTGCAGAGAGATACTTCTCCACTCCCCTTTTTGACTGAGCTGAATTTAAAGTATTATTATGAACCGAGTGATTTCACCCGGTTCTTTTTTTATTTATCTGTAAGATGTCTGATTATATCACGTCGTGTGACAATACCTATAAATGAACCGAGGTCATCCACAACGGGAACAAAGTTCTGATTCATCGCAAGTGTAAGCAGCTCATCGACATCAGCAGTAACCTTCATCGGTTTGTATAAATCAGTTCTGAGTATCTTTGACAATGGTGTTTCTTCAAGCTTTTTCATGTTTATATCCTCCTGATTACCGAAGCAATCAGTAAGATACCACAGAAAATCACCTTCACTTACAGTACCCACATACCTGCCGTCTCTGTTGATAACAGGTATCGCAGTATAACCGTAATGCTTCATTTTTTCAAGGGACTGCCTGACAGTGTAATCACTGTAAAGATATGCAACCGAAATTTTTGGCCTGAGAAAAAATGCAATGTTCATTATTCAATCACCAATATAATTATATTCATATACATTTAATGAATATTAAAAACGGAAAAATTTGTTACAGAGTTTCAATTCTTGCTGCACATCTGAGTATTTTTCTTGCATCGGCAGCATTTACAATGCCGTCAGAATTCACATCAGCAGCAGCCAATACTGAAGAATCAAGATATTCAATCTTTGCAGAATGTCTGAGAACGGCTCTTGAATCCTTTGCAGTTACATTTCCGTCACCGTCAATATCACCGGGAATGACAGAAATTATCTGAAAATCTTTTGAGAATGCAGAAACAATCATATTTCCCGAGTCCTTGACAGCACAGAAAATTCTGTAGGAGCCTTCTTCCTCAAACTCATATGAGCTGACATTTTCAGATGTAAAAACGCCGTTACTGATGATAGTTCCCTGTCTGAAAATAGTAAAGCAATACTGATACTCACCCGTACCTCCGCTTACAACAGCTGAGAATTCAACAGTTTTTCCTAAACCTGACGGATTGTCAGGGACAACAATTTCATCAATTTCAAGTGCATCATAAACGGCAACAGCATCAGCTGCAACCTCATCTGAAACAGAATGGGAGTCTGCCAGCACTGCATGAAGCACGTAACTGCCTGCAGTCACGGGTGTATATGAGAATTCATGTGAATGAGACTCAACTTCAGCAATCAGCTCATCATTACAATAAAGAGTATATGTATACACAGCATCTGTGGAATCGGAAAGTGTTTCACATGTCCAGGTAACGGTTTCATTCACGTAGACATATTCATCGACATCACTTTTCAATGCACCGAGCTGAAGCTTGTCATGAACGGAGAAATTACCGCTGAAAACTGACAGTGTTCTCTCATCTATTGATTTTACATCAATAGCAAAATAGTAATTACCTGCCATATCAGTCCTGTATTCAAACACATTCTTTGCCGCGTAAGACGGAGCCTCATAGACCTTTTCACCTGAGTCATTATACACATAGAATTTATACATGCATCTCAGACCGTTTGCAACAGTTACCGTACATGATACAGTTTCTCCCGTTTCAAGGGTATTGTCACTGATTTTTATTGACTCAATCCTGAAAGACGGAAGGTCAACAACCTTCTCAGCGTATGACATAAGAATCCAGCCGATATGACCGTTATATTCGGTCTTGCCCCAACCCTCAACAATTGAAGTCACTTCAACAACTGTATTTTCGGGGATTGTTGTAAGAACTCTGCCGTCAACAGGTGATTCCCTGAGATTTAGTGCAGAAGCAGTTATTCTGTAATTCTCAGGCTCGGAAGGAGGCTCGGGATTATGAACATTGCCCGAATCCTCTACGGGAGTTGATTGGTACTCACCTGTAACAAGTCCGTATGAACCGTTGAAATCAGAGCCTGAAAGCTTTTTGTCCGAAACGTGAGTCATCTCAGAAGCTCTGACATAAAAGCCCTCCTGAGTTTTAAGCCATGCAGCACCAACAGAATTGACACCTGAATGTGTAACATAAAGCTGTGTGCCGTTTTTGACAGTAGCAACGGTGTTATTGCCCTCCGAGGGTTCGAGACGCATTGCAACACTGCCTGAAGCAGAAGATGCCTTATAAGTGCCGGAATCTTCTTTACAGGTATTATTGAATTTAATAACCTCATCGGAATATTCCTCAAATGGTATCAGATTTGTATTGAAAATATAGTTGCCCGTATTAAGCTTATACCAGTCGGCACCAAAGAAATTCTGTCCGACATATGTAACATAAAGTATGGTTCCCTTTGTGACATATTTTGCGACAGAGCTGCTTCCGCTGGGATAATTTCTGACAGCAACACCTTTTGAGGAATCATAGTTTACTACATAATACTTATGAACTGCCTTTTTTGATGTATTAAAATATTCTGTATCAAGTGTCGGATCATAAGGGTTTGAAACAGTACCTGAAGAGGTGTATACACCGTCTTCAAGTGTAATTTCAGGCTTTGAAATATACCAGAAGGCCGAAAAGTTTGCAAGCTGCTCCTCCTGAGTTTCACCGACAATTGTGGATTCCGTCAGAGGTATACGACCGAGAGGCACGCCTGATGCGGGGTCAGCAACATAGAATACATCTTCCTTTTCATCATAATCGCAAAGGAAAACAGCATGACTCTGTCCCTCGTTGCCGGTATTGTATACAACTACACCCTGAGGATATCTTTCAAGAAGGTCAATCATAAAAAGCTTATGGTCAGCCTCCTCAGGATAATAACCGTGACCTACCGTCATATCAAAATATGTATAATCCCACCTGAGCCCAAGGCCATCAATCCATGCTGTTTCACGGATGCTTTCCTCTGTTATCTCACGCCAGTCTGCATAGCCGGCAATCATTGCAGTACGGCGCATCATCATTGCAGCACTTGACAGTGTACAGGTAATCGATGTTTTCTGTTTAAGAAAAACCTCTTCCTGATTTATATCGTCAAATCCGACAGCACCTGCAACAATCCCTGCAAATCCGGCAGAAATAAACGTAAATATTAAAATTACAGATAAAAACAGTGATACAATTCTTTTTGACATAATCCACCTGTATTATACATAATTATACATTATTATATTACAGCATATTCCCCAAATTGTCAATATGTAATAATTGTAAATATGTATCTTTTAAACGAAAAAAAGCAGACATCCGAAGATGTCTGCCGTTTTGTTATTTTAGCCGCCGAATAATCCGCGGAAGAACTCGCCGATCTTTGCAAAGAACTGCTTGAGGAGCTCAATAAGTCTTGCGAAGCCGCTGAGTGTGGGATTTTTATCTTCGCCTGCACTGAGAAGCTGGCTGATACGATCCTTTGTGATGTCCATATCACCGATATCTTCGAGCAATTCTGTAATGCTGAAATCAACATTTGCAAATCTTGAACCAAGCATATCTGCAACGGGAACAAGCACC
>JAFUIY010000057.1 GCA_017473925.1 Clostridia bacterium
CGTCGAGTGGTGAAGTTTATTTATAGCAAAAACGCCTTTTTCTCCATTTTTTATTTTTTGTCGTTATTTTTTAGTTTTAACATGTTAAAAATCTTTATGTGTAGCCGTTTTTGCGGTCTACACTTTTTTTACATCCCCTTTGATTATTTCTTTTTATTTGCTTCAAAGTCTCTTATCCAGTCTGCCATATCCTTGATTGACTGTGATACTGTCATGGGGTCATAACCCAACTCTTTTCTTGCTTTTTCATTTGAGAAATTGCAGTTTGAAACAAGCTTTCTTATAGAATATCTTGTGAAAAGAGGAGTTGTGTCTGTGACCTTGTAATAAACCTCCATAATGGGAGCGGCAAAGTCTGCAAGTCCCTTGGAAAGCTTAAGCTTAGGCTCTTTTTTACCGAGAGCTGCTGTTGTAAGACGGATGAATTCACCTACCGTCATTGCTTCACCGCAGATGAGATAGCATTCACCGGGGCTGCCCTTTTCTGCAGCAGCAACTGATGCTTTTGCAACATCACGGACATCAACGAAATTATACATGCCGAATGTGATTGTAACGGGGAAATGACCTTTTATAATCATTCTGACCATTTCACCGATGCTTGATGTCTTGAAGTCGTAAGGGCCGATACATGCAGAGGGCTGAATGATGACTGTTTCAAGTCCGTCAGTGCCGTTTGCATCAATGACATACTGTGTCGCCTCAGCCTTTGTCTTTGCATAGACACCCTCAAGAATATCGAGGTCGTAGTGAGAAATCTCATGCATGACCTGATTGTCGGGAAGAGGCGGATATGTATCAACGGATGACATATACACAAGCTTCTTTACACCGCACTTTTTACATGCTTCAACAACATTCTTAGTGCCGTTTACATTTACATTGTAAACAAGGTCCTCATTGCCGGGCTTGAGCTCAATAACACCTGCGCTGTGATAAACAACATCAGCACCCTCAAAGGCTTTTTCGAGGGTTTCGGGCTTTATCACGTCGCCGAATGCCTTTTTACAGTCAAGACCGTCAAAGATTTCTGACTCCTTTCTGATGAGGATTGTCGTGTCCTCACCTTTTGCAAGAAGCTCCAGAAGAAGAGCATATCCCACATGCCCTGTAGCTCCCGTCATAACACATTTTGCCATTTTTCACACACACCTTTCAGTAAAAGAAGTTTATATCATTTTCACCTTTTTAACACCATATGCTGATTGTCAGGCTCAGAGGGGTTTGTAAGCTCCTCTGCAATCTCCTGAATCTGAGCGAAAATCCTCTGAATTTTCTCCTTTCTCAGAGCCTTGATTTTAAGCACCCTGCTCACTCTCACAGGGAGTGAAGCAACATCCCTGACTATTATATAGACGGGGTCATCTGTTGCATAATGCTTTGCAGACCCGTCAAAAACACTCAGGTAAATGTCCATTATATGCTCAACAAGATTGTCATTCTTTATCTGCTTTACTGCCTTACGGCTTACCCCTTTGCCGAAGGTCAGGAAATTCACAAGCCGTCCTGCCCTGCCGACAGTAAGCTTCAGAAGATACTTCACAAGCATCCTGACAGGCTTGTAATATTTTTCATCAAGATTGAAATGCTGGTCAATTGAGTTGACTCTTTCAAGGAATTCCTCCTTATTGTCAACTGCCGACCTGAGAATACCCATAAGCACATTTTTTGTATGCTCAGTCATGTATTCATTTGTATATTCATTGCCGTTATATGTAAATTTCTTTACCTTTTCGATATTTGTCCTGAACTCATTTTCATCGACCGTCAGATACATTATTGCACCGGGATGGCCGCAGAGTGCGCCGAGATTAATCTGTGTGAGCACATTGCCGTTTTCAGCAGTAAACTGAGTGTTTCTCTGCATGTGGGAATGACCGACAACAACAATATCTGCTCCTGCTTCTGCAAGTGCCTTTACTCTTTCCTCATGGTTCCCGATCATCTGACCGCCGTTGATAAGCGTTGAGATACCTGCCATAATAAGGTGATGCTCCATTATGATAACGGCTTCACCGCTTGCTTTTGCATCACGGACATGCTTCAGAATCCATTCAAAATGCCCGTCCGTGTAGCCAGCCTTGCCCGTTCCGCTGTAATCGTCATTAAGACCTATGAAGCGTACGCCGTCAAGCTTTACTGCATAAGAAGCAGCTCCGATATTGTTTACGAAAATATCATAAGCCTGATTCTCGCCGTAATCCTTATAGAACTCACGCAAATCGGTAACAGACATGGTTTTTACATCCCTGATGACCTCATCGCCTTTATATCTTCTCGCATTGCCGTCACAGCACCAGTCATGGGTGGAATAAATTACGAAGACCTTTTTCTTTTCGGCAAGCTTCTGCATCTTTGCACGGACCTCTTCATGGGAAACGACCTCACCGTCGTTTGACATGTCGCCTGCAATCAGAACAACATCGCAGTCGCTTTCCGCAATCTGATTAAAAGCAGCATCGATTATTGCTCCGGATTCTGCGAGACATTTCTGGTCAGAGGACTCCCTGAGATGATATGCCTTACCTCCGTCATGGAGTGTTTCGGAAAAATGATGCAGGTCTGCAACCATTGCGATTTTCAACATTTTATTTCCTCCCTGATAAACTGTCTGTTACAAACAATTTACAAATTATATATTAACATATTATTAACAAAAATTCAAGTTGTTAGCAGTTTTTTTTCATTTTCGTAATATTAACCAAACATCTGACATTCTTTTTAGAGAATACATATATGGCAAAAAGAATCATACTATAAAAATTTGACAAATGCAGATATATATATTATAATATACTCTAACTAAATATCTGAAAGGAGAGGTATCCTTATTATGGATGACCCGTACCCCGGTAACATTTTTAACCTTATGATTTCAGCCCTTCCGGCTGACGGCGACACTTCGGCAGTTTCAATTATCCTCAAGATAGCACTGCTGTTTGTCCTCATTCTTGTAAATGCATTTTTTGCAATGAGTGAAATCGCAATGATTTCCCTCAACGACACAAAAATTGAAAAGCTCGCAGAAGAAGGCGACAAAAAAGCAAAGCAGATTCTGAAGCTTACACAGAATTCATCAAACTTTCTGTCAACAATACAGATAGGTGTCACACTTGCAGGCTTCCTGACCAGTGCATCGGCAGCTGACTCTTTCGCTCCCCTTATCACACAGGCAGTGCATCCCCTTATCCCTGCAATTCCCGAATCTGTCATTGACACGGTTGCCCTTATTCTCATTACAATAATCATTTCATATTTCTCACTTGTATTCGGTGAGCTTGCTCCCAAGAAAATCGGCATGCAGAAATCCGAAAAAGTGGCATATAAGGTCGTCGGAATTCTTCTCTTTGTGATGAAGGTGACAAAGCCTTTCGTAAAAATACTTTCAATGTCAACAAACGGCATCGTAAGGCTCTTCGGCATTGACCCCCTTGCAGACGAAGAGGAGGTTACAGAAGAAGAAATCCTCATGATGGTTGACGTTGGTGAAGAAAAAGGCGTTATCGAAAATGCTCAGGCAGAAATGATAAACAACATATTTGAATTTGATGACATTGACGCAGGTGACATCATGACACACCGTGTTGACATGACAGCCGTTGAAGCAGATGAGCCTGTCAGCGAAGTCATCAAGGTGGCAGTTGCAGACGGCTATTCAAGAATTCCCGTTTTTGACGACGACCCCGACAATATCATCGGCGTGGTTTACATCAAGGACCTGCTTGAATATGTAGGTAAGGAACTGCCCGAAAAGAAAACAATCAGGGAAATCATGCGTGATGCATACTTTATTCCCGAAACAAAAAAATGCGGTCAGCTCTTCACTGAAATGAGTGAAAAGCGTGTCCAGATGGCTATTGTCGTTGACGAATACGGCGGCACTGCAGGTCTTCTGACACTTGAAGACATTGTTGAGTCAATCGTGGGTAACATTCACGACGAATACGACACAGAAGAAGCCGAAATATCAAAAATCAACGACAACACCTTCACCGTTGAAGGCACGACAGACCTTGATGAAATTGATGAGCTTGTAGGGGCAACACTCCCCGAGGGTGACTATGATACAGTCGCAGGCTTCATCATCAGTCAGCTGGGCTTCCTGCCCAAGGACGGCGACATGGACACCGTTGAATACGAAAATCTCAAATTCACAATTCTTTCCGTTGAAGACAAGCGTATTGCAAAAGTCAGGATTGACATTACTCCCCGTGCTGAAGAAGACGGTGACGAAGAGTCTGAAAAGGACGACGAAAAGCGTTCAATCCTCAACATAATTGAAAAACGGAACAAAGACGATTAATCGAGGCGATTAAAATGAAGTTTTTTCAGGATGTAGCAGAAGTATCCTTTGCAGGAATTGACAAGGTCTTCAATGTATCATCGGTATTCTGCGAATTTTCCCTTGGCGGAAATGACATCACCATAAAATGGTACGGTGTCATCATCGCATTCGGATTCACTCTTGCCGTGCTTTTCGGCGGCAGAATGGCATTCAAGTGGAAAATGGACCTGAACAAGATGATTGATGTTCTCATTTACGGAACATTTGCTGCAATAATCGGCGCAAGGCTTTATTATTGCATTTTTAACTGGAGCGTTTATGCAGATGACCCCATACGTGTTCTTTACATCTGGGAGGGCGGTCTTGCAATCTACGGCGGTATTATCGGCGGTGTGATTGCGGCTTTCATCGTCTGCAAAGCCGAAAAGCTCAATTTTTACAACCTGCTTGACCTTGCCGGCATGAGTCTTCTCATCGGTCAGGGCATAGGCAGATGGGGCAATTACGCCAATCAGGAGGCATTCGGCTGTAACACTGACGGCACGACAGGTATGATGAGCGAAAAGGTCACGGAATACATTCTCAGACATCAGGCTGAGCTTCCCGGTGTTGACCCATATGCACCCGTACACCCGACCTTCTTCTATGAATCAGTGTGGTGTATTGCAGGTTTTCTGCTTCTGTTCCTTATGTGTCAGAAATTCAGAAAATTCAGCGGACAGATTTTCCTTTCATACGGAATCTGGTACGGTATCGGCAGAATGATTATCGAAGGTCTCAGAACTGACAGTCTTTACATCGGCAGCACGGGACTGAGAGTATCTCAGGTTCTTTCGGCAGTGATTGTCATTGTCTGCACGGCATTCATGATTGCACTGCTTATTAAAAACATAAAGAATCCGAAGCCCATTGAGGGTGTGGACTTCTTTATTGAGCCTGTTCCTTTCCTTAAAAAGAACAGGGAGAAGCTTGAAGCCGAACAGAAAGCAAAGGCTGAAGAAGCAAAAACAGTCAGCGGAGAAAAAGAAGATGTACACAAAGATTGACGGAAAAGAAGTTTCTGCAAGTGTCAGAAACGATATAACAGAAAAGGTAACGGAGCTCAGTGCAAAGGGTGTCACACCCGGTCTTGCCGTTATTATAGTCGGCAATGACCCTGCATCAAGAGTTTATGTAAACAACAAGAAAAAGGGCTGTGAGCAGACAGGAATGAACTCATTCGAGTACGCTCTGCCTGAAGAGACAACAACTGACGAGCTGATTGCTCTCATTGAAAAGCTCAACGGTGAAAAGGATGTCCACGGCATACTCTGTCAGCTTCCCGTACCGGAGCATATTGATGAAGAAAAGGTTCTCAATGCAATTTCACCTGACAAGGATGTTGATGCATTCCACCCCGTAAACTGCGGCAAGGTCATGACGGGCGATTACACATTTGCTCCCTGTACCCCTGCAGGAATGGTTGAAATGCTGAAATATTACAACATCCCTATTGCAGGAAAGCACTGTGTAATCATAGGCAGAAGCAATATTGTGGGCAAGCCCATGGCAATGCTCATGCTCAAGGAGAATGCAACTGTCACAGTCTGTCATTCAAGGACACAGAACCTTGCTGAAATCACAAAGCAGGCTGATATTCTTGTTGCAGCTGTAGGCAGACCGAAATTTGTAACACCCGATATGGTAAAGGACGGTGCTGTTGTTCTTGATGTCGGTATCAACAGAATGGAAGACGGCAAGCTCTGCGGTGATGTTGATTTTGATGCTGTATGCGAAAAGACATCATACATCACTCCCGTACCCGGCGGTGTCGGCCCCATGACAATCACAATGCTTCTTAAAAACACACTTGCAGCAGCAGAAAAGACACTTTAATTCAACACAAAAAACTAAGCAGCCGGTTCAAACGCCGACTGCTCTTATTTTATATCATGAACAGAATCATTACATCCGAGATATCGCCGTAATTATCATAGACAAGGGTATAGGAATAAAGAATGTCATATTCCGAATTATAGAATGTATAGCTTGCACCCTCAGAATCCTCTGTATAGTCCACATATTCATAGCCATATGCCTCAAGATAAGTAAAGAAATCTGTCAATATATCATCTGCACTGTAGCCTGCTGCCGCAAGGTCAGAAAGGCTGTAGAAGAATGCAATGGAATCAGCTTCTTCACTCATGTAGTAAAAATGAGGTGCTACACGGGTATAAGCACCAAAGTCAACAGCACCTGCATATCCGCCGTAATCATACCAGCCGTCTGATGCTGCGCTGACGGTGAATGTGGTGTAAAGTGTGTTTTCGTAGCCTTCAACATAAACCTTTATAGTTTTTGCAGAAGTATATTTGAGAGGTGAAACATAGAGAACTGCAACATCATTGCCCGTTGATGTGTATGTATACCAGTTTTCCTCCCATTCGCATCTGAAGGTATTTGAATCATATGTGACATACAGCTTCCTTCCCCCAAGGTCGCCGACAACTTCAATGTCAACTACAGCTGTACCGCCCTTGTCAAGATAAAAGCTTGACATATTTGTTTTAAGTGTTATTGAGGGGGTTGTATCTACGGGAGGTGCAGGAGGAGGTGAAGGAGGTACGGGGTTTTCAAAATTATCAATTCTTGCAGCAACTCTGAGAATCATTCTTGCATCGGCTGCATTGACCTTGCCGTTTTTATCGACATCGGCACTCTTTTCTGCAGAAGCACTGAGTGTTTCAATTCTTGCAGCAGCTCTGAGTACGATTCGTGCATCGGCTGCAGAGATTTTTGTATCACCGTTTACATCGCCGAGAATGAATTCAGCAGGAGCTGACTCCTCAACAGTGACAGAAAGCGTTCTTTCCATGCCCTCGGGAACATTGCTGCCGCCTTCATAGAGCCAGAGTGTTTCGCCGTAGTAATCATCATGCCACTCTTCGCCTGTGATTTCAATTTCCGCTACACCTGTTTTCTTAGAAACAAATGTAAACTCGATAATATCAATCACATCAGAATTGCACATATCGACGGGCATGAATGCAACAATCACGCTTCCGTCTGTTTCCTTATTGAGAACATAAATATAATCATTTGCCGTATCCTGATAGAAGCTTCCGTCTGTTGTGTCTCCGGGGCATTCACAGGAAACCATTTCCAGCATATCAGTGTCATAACTGAATTCAAGTGTACATGTCAGCACATGATTCTTCATGTTGTCAACAGCAACGGAAACAGTGAACTGTTCATTTTCTTCTACGGAAGATGGCTGTCCGATAATGTATTCCACGCTGTAATCATCAGCATAGTCTGCTATGGTAACAGTCTTTTCATTATTACGTAATACGGGAAATCCGTCATAATCAGAAAACCAGAGAGAGGTGCCGTTGTACTCATCTGACCAGTCATTGAAATTGAGCACTTCAATTTTTGCATAACCTGTCTTTTTTGCCCTGAATTCCGCTGTCAGGATGTCTACAAAAGCTTCGGGGCAGGTGTCAATAGAAAAGAAGCTTATAATAATCTTGCCTGCTTCTTCATCGTTTATTGTGCTGAAGAAATCAGTAGTATTTCCGCCTAATGCCGAAACAGAGATATACTCAAGCATTGAAGGGTCGTAGCAAAGCTGAATTGTTCCTGAAAGAATATGGTTTTTCATGTCATCAATACCGACAGATACAGTGAACTGCTCACCTGAGCTGACTGTTGACGGTGCATCCATAACAAAATCAACAGCGTAGTCAGAAGCTGCAGAAGAAGCAACACACATGGTGAAAAGCATCATTACGAAAAGTATAACTGAAAGAATTCTTTTTTTCATAATTGTCCCTCCCGGGAATATATTTCTCAGAATTACAATGTATCCATGATATCACCGTAGTGAGCATTATCATGGATACAAATCTTTAAATAATTACAAATTTAATGCTGTTTTTATCAGGGCATGAACAGGATCATAACATCCGTGATATCGCCATAGTCATCGTAAACAAGGGTGTACATATAAAGCACATCGTACTCTTCATTATAGAATGTATAGCTTGCCCCTGAAGAATCCTCCATATAATCCACGTATTCATATCCGTAGTATTCAAGATATTCAAAGAATTCTGTAAGGATTACCTCTGCTGAATGACCTGCAGCAAAAAGTGAATTGATGTCATAGTAGAATGCAACCGCATCAGCTTCTTCACTCATATAGTAATAATAAGGAGCAACACGGGTATATGCACCGTAGTCAACAGCACCGGGATATCCGCCGTAATCCCACCATCCGTCTGAGGCTGCGCTGACGGTGAATGTTGTGTAAATTGAATCCTCATAGCCTTCAACATAAACCTTGATTGTTTTTGCTGAAGTATATTTGAGAGGTGAAACATAGAGCACCGCAACATCATTGCCGGAATCGCCATATACATACCAGTTTTCTTCCCATTCGCATCTGAATGTGCTTGAATCGTAATCGACAATCAGGCTAAGACCGCCGAGATCACCGATAACTTCAATATCAACAATAGCTGTGCCGCCCTTGTCAAGATAGAAACTATCCATGTTTACCTCAAGGCTGAGTGTACCTGAAGGTGTGTCGGGATCATCGGGATAGTCGGGATAATCGGGTTCATCTGCCCTGAAAAGGTCGCCGAACTCTTCCATTGTAAGAGGATTGCTGTAATCAAGCTCGTTGATATACTTTACGGGAATAGCAAAGTTGAGATTCTGACCGTCAGTTCTCATCCATGAGTTGATGCCGATAACCTCTGCCATGTCATTGATAAGAGGTCCGCCGCTGTTACCCTGCGAAATGGGAGCTGTAGTCTGGATATAAGACATTGTAGGATGATATTCCTCAACAACTCTTGAACCGTTGGAGATAATACCGTTACTGAATGTATCAGTCATACCCTTTGAGCTTCCGAGTGTGTAAGCAACTGCACCTGTACGGGGTGTTGCATAGTTAAGTACTGCAGGTGTTGACTTTGCATTCACCTTGAGAACAGCAATGTCCATATCCTCGCTGTATGCAAGAACCTGAACAACATCGTATGTATTTCCGTTGTAATCCGTAACAAAGATTTCATACATACCGTCGATAACATGGTAGTTTGTGACCACCTTACCGTCAGTTGTTGTAAAGAAGCCTGAACCTGTTGAAATGTACTGGTCATTCTGTGCCTGTACCTCAACCGTATACTTTGATGCAATATCATGAACCTCAATTGCTGTCAGCGATGACGGGGGTTCGGGAGTCTTGGTTGTGGTTTCGGGTGCCTTTGTTGTGGTCTCCGGAGCCTTTGTTGTGGTCTCGGGAGGACGGGTTGAAGGCTCTGTGCCTGAAGTTGTGATTTCAACAAAATCCTCAAGCTTTGCAGCCATTCTGAGAACCGTTCTTGCATCTGCAGCAGTAATCTTACCGTCACGGTTTGCATCTGCAAAAATTACCTTATCGTCACTGATAGTGTCCATTTTTGCTGCAACACGAAGTATAATTCTTGCATCGGATGCAGTAACCTTACCGCTTCCGTCAACGTCACCGTAATAAGCGGCAGAAGCACTGACTGCAAGACTGAAGATTGCAATAATGCTCAGAATAAGTGAAATAATTACTTTCTTCAATACAATTACCTCTCTTTCTTATATGACATAAAGAAAATTGTAACTTCATTATATGTCTTATAATTTATTTTAAACTATAATACACTAATTTCGATGTATATGTCAATACGCACCTGAAAATTATAATAAAATTTTAATGGTGATATATATGAAAAACTATACCGAAATTATCAGAGAGCTGCGGGAAGACCACGATCTTACCCAGCGTGAACTTGCTGAAATTCTGGGTACAACTCAGCAGGTTTACTCAAGATATGAAAAAGGTATCAACGAAATTCCGTTAAGACACATTATAACTCTGTGCAATTTTTATAAGGTGTCTGCCGATTACATTCTCGGAATGACAGAATGACACATTTTTCATATCTTTTACCCATTTTACCACAAAAACAGTCCGTTTGTACGGACTGTTTCCTCTTTTCAGGTTTTTTTCAAAAAATCTGTTACATTTATTGCATAAACAGGCAGTATCGATTATACTATTTACGGTGATAGAAATGAACAGTACAAACATGTGTATCAATGTGGGAATGAATTCGTCAGTTCCCGAATCCGAGCAGCTTGAAATTATAAAAAATGCAGGCTTTGACGGAGTTTTCTTTGATTGGGAAAGAAATGTTGACAGGAGCACTGAAATCAGAAAAGCACTGTCACTTGGGCTTGAATTGCAATCCCTTCATGCTCCCTTTTACGGAATGGACGATATTTTTCATGCCGATGATACACTCTCAGACAAAATGATAAATGACATCATAGGAACAATCAACTGTGCTGCAGAGTACGGAACAGACCTTGTAATATGCCATGCGATAATCGGTATGGATAACCATTCTCCCAACGACCTGGGAATAAAAAGGCTGGAACGTGTTATTGAACACGCAGAAAAGAAGAATATCCGCATTGCATTTGAAAATACGGAAGGCCCCGAATATCTTGAAAAGATTCTTGATGCTTACGGTGAATTACCGCACGTAGGTTTCTGCTTTGACTCCGGTCATGAGCTATGCTACAATAATAAAGAGGATATGCTCGGAAAATTCGGAAAATATCTCTTCTCAACGCACCTTAACGATAATATGGGACAGACAGGTGATGAGATAACATTTTATGACGACTCTCATCTTCTCCCCCTTGACCATGGCATTGCAGACTGGAACGGAATTGCAGAAAGACTGCATAAATGCAATTTTGACGGCCCCCTGACATTTGAACTTGTATGCATAAACAGACCGCACAGAACCGTCAGTGATAAGTATGAAAAAATGACATTTGAAGAATATATTGCAGAAGCTTATAAAAAAGCTGATGCGTTCAGAAAGATTTTTAACAAACAGTAATTTGTCGAGCTGTTTCAATGAACAATTTACAATTTACAATGTACAATGATTTGCAATAACCGACTGTATCGCTACAACTGCACGATTGTAAATTGTACATTGTACATTGTTAATTGGCTCGACAAATTCTGATTTACGGAGGTAATGATGAAAAATAATTCCTCAATCGTCTTCACGGGCGATATCGGTTTTGACCGTTACATGTATAAAAAATGGGAGGATGAAGAGCTGATTTCCCCCGAAATACTCTCTTTTCTGCATTCTGCCGACCATGTTGTCGCAAATGTGGAGGGACCTGTTGCGGAGGCTGAAACAAACACCACACAGAGTGGTGTTGCACAGCTTCTTCACACAATCGACCCTGCCGCCGTAAAGGTGCTCAAAAACATGAAAGCCGATATATGGAACATCTGCAACAATCACATTATGGATGCAGGTCCCTACGGCATTGAATCAACACTGAAAATTGCCGCTGAAAACAATGTCCGGACAATCGGCGCCGGAATGGACATTGACGAAGCAAGAAAGCCCGTTATTCTCGATGAAGCAGGCGGAATCGGAATGTTCGGCGTGGGCTATCAGAGAGCATGCCGTAAAGCTGACACGGACAAACCCGGCTGTTACTCATGGAGCGACCTTGATGCAATTCAGGAAACAATAAATGAAATAAAAAAGACCTGTCGTTGGTGTATTGTCGTTGCACACGCAGGTGAAGAATTCACTCCTCTCCCCTCACCCTACACGAGGGAAAGATACCATAAATATCTCGAAATGGGTGCTAATGCAGTTGTTTCACATCATCCTCATGTTCCGATGAATTATGAAACAGTCGGCGATAAAATCATTTTCTATTCTCTCGGAAACTTCATCTTTGACACTGACTATCAGCGTGCACAGTTCAATACGGAAAAAGGTCTTCTTGTAAAGCTTAATTTTACCGAAGACAAAATGACATGGGAGCCTATGGGGCTTCTGATTGACAGAGAAAAGGAGCACATTGTAAAAGCGGAGCTTCCGAAAATCTTTGTTGATGTGCAGGAGGATGAATACAGGCTTTTAGCTCCCCTTTCGGCAAAAATGCTCATTGCCGCAACAAAAAGGCAGTTCACATATCTTAAGCCTCAGGAATTCAAGGATGCGACAGAGGAAAAATGGAAAGAACATTTTTCAGAACCTCTGAGAACAGGCAGAGTGCCGGGTGAAACACTCGACTTTTTCATCATCTGTCCCCTTGCCGAAGAAGCCGAAAAAGGCGAATGGAAAAAAAGCAAACTCGAGGATGTAAAGCAATATATACTTGAACAGATGTAAAAAAACACGGTGATTCTCATTTTCAGAACCACCGTGTTTCTTTATTAAAATCTTAAATTATAATCTGTGGGATTAATAAAAGTTGCAAGCTTATAATAAACCTCACTGCTGTTTTTTGAGAAAATATACAGCTTGTTTTTTGCAGGATAAATGAGCATGTTCATTTCCTGAATATAGAATGAAACTGCAGTTTCTCCGTTATTGTTGCCGTTGATTATCCATTCAATCACAGCTTCATTTTCAGCAGGATTTATACTGCTGTAGCTGTTTTCGTCAAGGTATTCCTTTATAAAAACAGCATTTTCGCATTCCTCGTCAATGAAGCATTTCTTTTCAAAGAATCCGCCGATAAAAACTTCATCAGCATTGCAGTTTTCGGCAATAAGGCAGATAAGCTCTTTTGCCCTTACACCCGAAACATCAACAGTCAGGCAAGGCATTGAAAAGACCTTTTCTTCATCGAAAAATTCACTGCCGAGCTTATTTTTAATGTATTTCTTTATATCACCGTCAGTTGTTTCGTCATCGGAAAGCTTTTTGCCCCTCTGCTCTTTTTTATACATCACCGTTGTGATAACAATATAAATTATAAATGCAAATATGCCGTAAGCCAAAGCCACAGCTAAAGACTGTATCATCGCTTCTATGGCCGAGTTTTCAGCAGGCTTAGAAATGATATTTTTTGAATTTATAAATTTTTCTGTAATATCTTCGCTGAATTCATCTGTCTCATAAATTACATAAGAACGCGTCAGAAGTCTGAACTTCTGTTCATGCTGTTCTGTAAGTGTAAACATAACATAGTTTTCAGAGTCAAGAACAAAAAAAGTTATATCTGCAACTTTTCCGTTATCAAAGGCCGCATTACTGAACACAGAAGAAACTCTGATACTGAAACCGTCAACAGGGTTATTGCTTTTTTCCATCAGAATATCATAAGTATCCTCTGCAGAAATGCATTCATATTCTGCATCAGCAAGTTCACTTTTAACAGAATCTGCATCATCAAAATGCATTTCAAAAGCAGACTTCAACATATAATCTTCCATCGAAAAATAAACATTCGGCTTATCGTCGGGCAATGAATCTGTTTTCAGGTTATAAGGTACGAAAAAGAACATTGAAACAACCCATACGATTGCAATTGTAACGGCAATGATTACTTTTAAAATCTTTTTCATAAGTATCACGTATAATTAAAACCATCTCAAAGGGGGTGGTTTTTAATTATGTCTCCTTTCTTAAAAAGTTATTGTATTTGCAGGAATAGTTATCTGCGATATAATAAAGACAAGCACTGTGGATTTGTATCTATAACTTTACAG
>JAFUIY010000058.1 GCA_017473925.1 Clostridia bacterium
TTACGCAATCGGCGGGTTGAGGGCAACCCGCCCTACGAAGTTTGTTTTTATTTTGTATGAATATTCGATGAAAGAGCATTTCATTGTGCATTGTGCATTATGAATTATGCATTAAACAGTTCGACAAATTACTGTTTGTTTATATTTTTCTTAAAATATTTCCTCATAAACAACAGCAATACAACGCCGAGGATCGGGAAGAAGGCTGCCGTAAGCATACCCGTTTTCATGCCTATCTGTTCAGGTGTCATTGAAATGGTTCCGCTGAGTTGTGTTGCCCACTCACTGACAGTGACTTTATCCACTATTATACCTAAAAGCTGAGGTGCAACAGAGGCACCGAAGTCACCGCCTGCAGCCATAAGCGCATATGCCGCAACACCGGGATTGGGAAACTTTTCTTCCATAAGAATGAGTGTACCTGGCCAGAGCATTGCCGTGCAGAGTCCCGTCAGTATACAGGCAAGCATAGCGAGAATCACATTTGACGAAACGCCTGCCGTCAGATAACACACGGCAGAACCTGCCATGCTCACAAGCAACACATTTGATATGTTTTTACCGTACTTTGCATAGAGTGTTCTGCCAAGTCCGAGAAGAATTCCGAACAGTGCCATACCTGCCACATCACCGACAATTTTTGGGATATTCAGAGCATTTTCCATATAACTCGAAATCCAGTTTGTCATTGAATTTTCAGCAGCTGAACCGAGGAATATACACATAACGCAAAGAAACATACCTTGGTGTTTTTTCTTTTTTCCGTCTTTTCCGCTGTTGTTCATATTAACATCGGGCATAGGTGATGTGCAGAAAAGGATGAAAGAAATTATCGGCAGAGTTGCCCAGAAAAATGTAAGATACATCCAGTTTTCAGTACCGAAAACTCTCAGGAACACTGTACTGAGAACAACAACTATAACAACTCCGTAAGCATAAAGCGAATGAAGACGGCTCATATCACGGTCAGGATTATCCGAAGGAATTGCAGCCACAACGGGGCTTAACAAAACTTCGCTCAGGCCTGCAGAAACTGAGAAAATGACCGTACCGACAACAAGCCCGACATAGGCATAATCAGAGAAAAACATCGGCACAAGAGCATAGATGAACATTCCTGTACTTGTCAGCAGAGGCATTACCCTGAGCGTTATTTTTATATTGAAATACTTCGTAAAAAATGTAAAAATCAGGTCAATAAAGAGCTGAGTGCAGAAATTTATCAGTACAAGTGTACCGAGAAGTGTGTATGAAATGCCGTATGCTTCACGGAATGTGACAAAAAGAAGCGGAGGCAGAGTAAAAATCGAAGCCATTGCCACATATGTGAAATAGCATGCATTCCTTGTACGTTTAAAGCTATTCATATCATTCTCCATGTTTTTTTCTGATTATACAACGGTAAAGCTTAAAAGTAAATAAAATATTCAATTTTAATTTTTCTTTTTTCTGTGTTTTCGCTATTGCTAATTGAGTGTAATAATAGTATTATATATATTTGTAGAAAAAGATAAAGAGGGTATAACTTTGGATTTAAGAAATATAGCTATTATCGCTCACGTTGACCACGGCAAGACAACGCTTGTTGACCAGATGCTTCATCAGAGCGGTACTTTCAGAGCAAACGAGCAGGTCGCTGACCGTGTTATGGACTCCAACGACCTTGAAAAAGAAAGAGGAATAACAATCCTTTCAAAAAACACATCCGTTCATTATAACGGCGTTAAAATCAATATTATCGACACTCCCGGACATGCTGACTTCGGCGGTGAAGTTGAGCGAATCATGATGATGGTTGACGGCGTTCTGCTTCTTGTTGACGCTTTCGAGGGATGCATGCCCCAGACAAGATTTGTTCTTTCAAAGGCACTTGCTCTCGGCAAGAAGCCCCTTGTTGTCATCAATAAGATTGACCGTCCCGGTGCAAGACCTGCTGAGGTTGTTGACGAAGTTCTTGACCTTTTCATTGAGCTTGGTGCAGACGACGACCAGATTGAATTCCCTGTTGTCTATGCATCTGCAAGAGAGGGCTACGCTTCACTTGATTCTTCTGTCCGTGAGGGCGATATGCAGCCTCTTCTTCAGGCTATCATTGACAATATCGATGCTCCCGTGGGTGACCCCGAGCAGCCCTTACAGCTCCTTTTCTCTTCCCTTGACTATGACGATTATGTAGGCAGAATCGGTGTCGGTAAGGTTGAACGAGGCAGAGTAAAAATGGGTCAGAATGTTGTAATCTGCAAGCAGGACGGAACAACACAGAATGTTAAAGTTTCAAGACTCTATCAGTTTGAGGGCCTCAGAAGAGCAGAGGTTGATTCTGCTCAGGCAGGTGACATTGTTGCCGTTTCAGGTATTGAAGGACTCAACATCGGTGAAACAATCTGTGCAACTGACTGTATTGATCCCCTCCCCTTCGTAAAAATCGACGAACCCACAATTTCAATGAACTTCATGGTCAACGACAGCCCCTTTGCAGGTCAGGAGGGTAAATTCGTTACTTCAAGAAATATCCGTGCAAGACTCTTCAAGGAAGTTGAAACAAACGTCAGCATGAGAGTTGAAGAAACCGAGACAACCGATTCATTCAAGGTTTCGGGCAGAGGTGAACTTCACCTTTCAATCCTTATCGAAACCATGAGAAGACAGGGCTATGAATTTGCTGTTTCACGTCCCAAGGTTATCCTCAAAAAGGGTGAAAACGGCGAAACGCTTGAGCCTATGGAGCTTCTTATCGTTGAAGTCCCCGAGGCATATGTAGGTGCTGTAATGGAAAAAATCGGCTCCCGTAAAGGTGAGCTTGAGGATATGAGCATCCGTGACGGAGGCACAACTCACCTTGAGTTCAAGATTCCCGCAAGAGGTCTTATCGGCTACAGAAGTGAATTCCTGACAGACACAAACGGTTACGGTGTCATGAACAACCTTTTTGCAGGATATGAGCCTTTCAAGGGCGACATACAGACCCGTGACAGAGGTTCAATTGTTGTTCACGAAACGGGCGAAAGCACAGCCTACGGTCTTTTCAATACTCAGGACAGAGGACGCCTTTTCATCGGCCCCGGTGTTCCCGTTTATGAAGGTATGATATGCGGTGAATGTGCAAAAAATGAAGACATCGTATGTAACGTCTGCAAGAAAAAACAGATGACAAACACCCGTGCTGCAGGTTCTGACGATGCTCTCCGTCTTGTTCCCCACTCAACGCTCAGCCTTGAGCAGAGCATGGAATTCTTAAGCGACGACGAGCTTCTTGAGGTAACACCCAAAAGCCTGAGACTGCGCAAAAAAATTCTTTCAAAAGAACTCAGAATGAAACAGCAGTTCAGAAAGAAATAAGCTTTTAAAAAAGCATTTTCTGATGCCACTATCATAAAAAAACAATACTTTCTGAAATGTGAAATTCCGGCAGAATTATATACTTGAACCGTCCGTTATATATCAGCATTATCGGACGGTTTTTCCTTTACATAGGACTGCGTTCTTGTAAAACACAGATATTTTTCAGCCCTTTTGTTTTTGGGTGCAGCAAAAAAGGGACACCATAGACTTTAATTTTTTTAATCATTAATCTTAGCTTTTTTTATTAATCAAATTGTAATATATAATAGTATACAGGTGAAATAAATGAACATATCAACAGAAATCATTGCACAAATAACAGGTCTTTTTGCAATGGGCTTTAATCTTTTTTCATATCAACAGAAAACAAGAAAAGGCGCAATAATCTGTCAGCTTTTCGGAACAATTCTTTTTACTGTAAATTTCTTCATGCTCGGTGCTTTTGTAGGCGCACTGATGAACTTTATAGGTGCACTCAGAGCTGTAATATTTATAAATAAAGACAAATTGAAGGCTGACCATATCGTATGGTTTATCGGATTCACAGCAGTCTACCTTGCATCTTATGTGCTGACATTCACCGTACTTGATAAAGAACCTTCAGTAATGAATTTCATTCTTGAATTCTTGCCTGTTATCGGTATGATTGCAACAACGCACAGCTACCGTCTTACAGATTCAAAAGCAATCAGGAAATTCGGACTGATAAGCTCCCCTGTGTGGCTCATCTACAACATTGCAAATTTTTCTGTCGGTGCAATAATATGTGAAATACTCAGCCTTGCATCAATTATTATCGGAATTGTAAGACTGGACAGAAAAAAACAGTAATTTGTCGGGCTTTTGCCCGACAAATTACTGCAGTGATATATTTTCCTGCGGAAAATGTGATATATCCGTCTTCGACGGATGTGATATATTTGCTTCGCAAATGTGATATAATTTGCCTTCGGCAAATTGTTTCGGAAGCCCTTCGGGCTTGATTATATATAATGGGGTAAGGGGCAAAGCCCCTTCCGCAATTGCGAATTGCGAATTTCCAATTGCGAATTTTTGTCGAACTTCAGTTCGACAAATTCTGATTTATTTATTGACTTATATTTCTTATTTGTTATAATTGTTTTATCAAGTAAAAATTGAGGTGGATTTATGACATTCAACTTTAGACAGAAATTCGATTGTCCCGAAAGGCAGAGTCTTGAAGATTTTTCAAATCTTCTTTTCGAGTTATCATACCGTGTGCTTTCACCCCTTGACGGCACAGGCTATTACTCACTTGAACCCCTTAGCTTTGAAGACCGTTACAAGGGTGACAGATTCACCGTTGAAATCGGCGGAAAATGGTGCGAAAATGTTTTCGACTGTGCATGGTTCCACATCACGGGAAAAAGACCCGAGGGCTGTGACACCGTTATTGTCGACTGCGGCGGCGAAGGTCTTGTATATGACAGATTCGGCAATGAAATTCAGTCAATAACATGTGTTTCATCAGACTCAGACAGAAGTCTCGGGGAGCCTATGAAGAGAATCATTCCCGTTACAGATGCACTTCTTGACGGTGAATATTTTGATTTCTGGATTGACGGCGCTGCAAATGACCTTTTCGGCAACAGCAGAAGAGAATCCCGTTTCCATGAGCTTTATGCGGCAAAGAAGAATTCAAACATCCGTGACCTCGCTTACGATGTTCATGTTCTTCTGAGTGTTATTGATTACGGTGAAGACGAAGAATTCAATGCGGAAATCAGGAATGCTCTCAATTCAATCAAGTGTGATTATCTGACAGATGCCGATGCCCTTGAAAAGAAAAAGGTTCTTGAGCCCATCCTTTCACAGAAATCAGAAGAAGATTTTACATATTATGCAGTCGGTCATGCACATCTTGACCTCGCATGGCTCTGGCCCATAAGAGAAAGCTACCGTAAAGGCGGAAGAACATTCGCAACACAGATTATGAACACCGAAATGTATCCCGGTTATATTTTCGGTGCTTCACAGGCACAGCTTTATTCATGGGTAAAGGACAGATATCCCAAGGTTTATGCAAAGGTCAGAGACCTTGTTGCAGAAGGTAAATGGGATGTTCAGGGTGCAACATGGGTTGAGCCCGATTCAAACCTCATAGGCCCCGAAAGCCTTGTCCGTCAGTTCTTCTACGGTAAGAAGTTCTACCGTGATGAATTCGGTCTTGACATGAAGATTTTCTGGGTTCCTGACAGCTTCGGCTACTCAGCTTGTCTGCCTCAGGTTATGAAGCTTGCAGATGTTCCTTATTTCCTTACTCAGAAAATCAGCTGGAGCATCTATAATGACTTCCCGTATCATTCATTCTACTGGAAAGGTCTTGACGGTTCAACTGTTCTTGCCCATATGCTTCCCGAAAACACATACAATTCACCCTGTTATGCAGGACACATGAAAAAGGGCGAAAAGAGATATATTGAAAGACCTATTTCCAACAAATCCATGATGCTTTTCGGCATCGGTGACGGTGGTGCAGGTCCCGGTTTTGAGCATATTGAAAGAGGAAGAAGATACGAAAGTCTCCGCAGTATGCCTAAGGTTAAATTTGCTAAGGCTATGGACTTCTTCAATGATTTTGATGACGGTGTGACACCTTATCCTACTTTCCAAGGCGAACTTTACCTTGAAAGACATCAGGGTACATACACAACAAGAAGTGACAACAAGAAGTATAACAGAAAATGTGAATTTGCTCTTCGTAACTATGAATTGGTTGCTGAAATGGCTAAGGATGCAGGCTTTGCGCTTCCCATTGCAAAGGAAGAAATTGACGAAATGTGGAAAGAAGTTCTTCTTTATCAGTTCCACGACATTCTTCCCGGTTCATCAATCAACAGAGTTTACGAGGAATGCGGCCCCCGTTACAAGGCAATGCATAACAAACTGACATATGCAACTCAGGACCTTCTCAATTCACTTTACAAGAAGAATTCTGCTGTCAACCTCAACTCATTTGATTATGACACAAAGATAAAACTCGGCAAGACATGGTATGATGTTTCCGTTCCTGCTTTCGGTGCAACTGAAATCAAGGACAAGACTCAGGAATTCAAGGCTTACTCGGATTATCACACAATCGAAAACGATAAGATTAAGGTTGAGTTCAAGGACGGTTATGTTTCATCAATTTTCGATAAGGAACTTTCCCGTGAATTCATTCCCGAAAACACAAAGGGCTTTGTATTCTCAATGTATGATGACTACGGCGACTGCTGGGATATGACAGACAGCAGAGCTGACTACATCCATACAAAGAAGGATGCTGTATGTATCGCTTTTGAAACAGATACAGACGGTGCAAAGGCAAGTGCAAAGGCAACCTATAAAATCAGAAATACCGAAATCACACAGACTTACTGGGTTATTGACGGTGACAACACTCTTTACGGCAAAATGGAAATCGAAATGAATGACACCGTTGCAATGCTCCGTATGGCACTTCCCACAAATGTTGCAACAGATGAAGCGTCATTCAATATTCAGTTCGGTCATCTCAAGAGAAAGGTAACAGAAAACGATTCATGGGAGCTTGCACAGTTTGAGGTTTCAGCTCAGAAATTTGTTGACCTTTCAGAAAATGACATGGGTCTTTCATTCATCAATGATTCAAAGTACGGTTACCGTTGTAAATTCGGTGTAATCGACCTTGACCTTATCCGTTCACCTCAGGGCGGCCCCGGTAAGTTGGTTGACCAGGGACATCACGAAGTCAACTGGGCTGTTATGCCTCACGCAGGTAAAGTCGGCAAGGAAACATACAAGAGAGCATATTTCGTCAACAATCCTCTTGTTATCACAGAAGGTAACGGCGGAAAGGGAGAAGGAACATGCTACAAATCAGACAACGACAGCATCATTCTTGAAACAATCAAGACGCCCGAAGACGGCAACGGCATAATCGCAAGATTCTACAACTGTTCAGATGAAGAACAGTCTGCAAATGTCAGCATAAAGGGTTACAAGATGGCTGAAATTGTAAATATCATGGAAGAAAAAATTTCAGATAAGACAGATTCAGCACTCACCCTCCACGGCTTTGAGCTTGTAAATGTAAGATTTATAAAAGAATAAACCAAAAATTAAGGACGCCCGCAGGCGTCCTTTTTGATTGGGAAATCAGAATTTGTCGAACTGCAGTTCGATAAACGATTGCTTTACACAACCATTCCGCCGTTTACTCCGATAATCTGTCCTGTTATATAGGACGCATTATCTGAGGCAAGGAATGAGACTGCAGAGGCAATCTCGTCAGGCTTTCCCAGTCTGCCGACAGGGATTTCTTCACATAATGCTGCTTTATCTTCATCGGAAAATGAAGCCATCATTCTTGTTTCAACCGCTCCGGGAGCAACACAGTTTACAGTTATTCCCGAGGGAGCCACCTCCTGTGCAAGAGCCTTTGTAAGCCCGATTACGCCTGCCTTGGATGCAGAATAATGCACTTCACATGAAGCCCCGACCTGCCCCCACATGGAGGATATATTGATAATCCTGCCTGCCTTTTCGTGAATCATAAAGGGCAGTACTGCTCTGCACATATAAAATGTACCAGAAAGATTGACATCAAGCATAGCTTTCCAGTCTTCATCTGTTATATCCGTAAAAAGCTTCTGCTGAGCTATTCCCGAATTATTGACAAGAATATACGGTGTGCCGAGCTTTTCTTTTATTTCATTGACAGCTCTGTTAACCTGTTCAGATGATGACACATCTGCTTTAAAAACACTCACATTGCTTCCTTTTGCAGAAAGCTCCGAAGCTAAAGCATGAGCCTCGGCTTCGGAGCGATTGTAGATAACTGCAACGGAAAAACCATCCTGACACAACTGCCTTACAACGGCTTCTCCTATTCCGGAAGCTCCGCCCGTAACAAGGGCAACTCTTCCGTTATTCATCAGCCTGTGATGCTGCCCATGAATGACTTGATGAAGCTTGTGACTGATGCTTCCTCAAGACCCTTGAGAGTAAGCTGTGTTGAAGGAATCTGTGATGTGATTGAATCAACAACAATCTGCATTGTCATAGCACCGCTGAGGTCATAGTTTTCAACCTGGATGAGCTTGTCACCGATTGAGTAGAGCTTAACGATTGTGTCATCGTAAGTATAGATTGTGCAAAGACCGGGGTCACCGTTGATTGTTACAGCATACTGTGTGATATCTGCTGTGTCATCACTTTCTTCATTTCTGATATCCTGGAATTCAGAAACGCTGATGCTGTCTTCAATACCGAGTGCCTTGATAAGCATATCTGAAAGCTCTGTGTACTGGTTTGTTCTGGGAAGAACTGCATAAGTCTTATCACCGAGAACAAGAACACCGAATGAAATACCGCTGATGTTTGCTGTCAGCTGAACATTAGTGCCGTCAGTTGACATTGTAACGGGCATTGCTTCACCGTCACTGTAGATTGTACCTTCAAGATAGTATTTACCTGAAATGAAGAGATCAACACCTGTACCGAGGTTGTTCTCATGTGTTGTTTCGCCTTCTTCAATCTTGATATCGCTCTGTACATTTGCATTGCCTACGGGCATTGAATCCTCAGAAGCGTGTTCTACGCCGCCTTCGGGCGACTTGTCGCAACCTGTAAAAAGGATGCTCATACACATAAGACATGCAATAACTGCAATAAATGCTTTTTTCAAAATAATCACCTTTTTGTAAAAATTTTTTAACAAATCAATAATACACTATTTACTTATAAAAATCAAGTATTATTTTTTGATGAAAGATAATGAACATCTGAGCTCAAGAGTCTTCATTTTAGGTAACTTATACTGACTCTTAAGAGTTGCAACAGCAGGAACATCTCCGCCGACACCGTGCTGACCGCCGTCAATATTAACGGTGAGATAATCCTCTCTTTCAAGATAACACTCATGGTCTGCAGCAGCAAGAGCATCAAGAGTATAAGGATGCACACTTGCCTCAAAGGGTCTGCCGAGAGCATCAACACGAAGCTTCACATCTTTGCCGACTTCAAGCCATCTGACATCGCAGCGGTTTGCATTTTCCTGCGGGAAAAGATAATCGTGAATAAAGTCTTCGCAGCTCTCGAAGCTGTAAACACCGAGATAAGCACCGGTCTTACGGTCACAATAGTTCTCGTGAGGTCCCTTACCGTAGTATCTGACACCGTCAACGCCCTCTTTAAGAGCAAAGTTGATGCCGTATCTCGGCATATCAACGGGAACCATATTTCTGCATGTCATCAGGACATCAACCTTACCCTGAGGATTGATGACATATTCGGTAACGATATTGTCAATATACTTTGTTGTCCACTTTATGCTGACCTTTGCACAGCCGTCCTGCTGAGAAACAGTAATTTTTCTGACCTTCAGCATCTTTGTTGCACTTTCAAATGCATGAAGACCGATAAATGTCTTGACCCACTCATAGGGTACCTGTGCAATGCGTTCATTGTCCGTATTTGCTCTGTAGAAATTGGGCTTTATACCCTTTCTGAGCATTTCCTTACCGTCAAGCTTGTATGAGTACATTTCACCTGTCTTCTTTGAGAAACGGACAGAGAAGCTGTCGCCCTTGATGACATGGTCACTGAATGTTTCATTTACTCTTAAGCTGCCCTGTGAAGGAGTCTGTGCTGCATAATTATACTTACCGAAAACAAACTGTTCTCTTGCCATAACATGACCTGCAGAAAGCTTCATAAGGTCTGATGCAAGAACAAGATAAACATCAAGGAAGGTTTCACCGTCATGAGCAAGGTCAAAGGGCACCTGAACAGAAGCTGTTTCAAGGTATTTTGTATCGGGAAGGCTTACACTGTCCTCGGCAATCACACCGTTTTCATTTGAAAGAACAAGCTTAAGACTGAACTTGTCAAGAGATGTGAACATAAACCTATTGAGAAGCTTCACACTGTTGCCTGAGAATGAGAAATCAACCTGCTGATAACACTTGACAACCTCATAATAATGGGGATTGGGTGAACGGTCAGCTCTGAAAACACCGTTAAAGGCAAAGTTGCCGTCATTGGGCTTGTCGCCGAAGTCACCGCCGTAATTCCACTTATCTCTGCCGTCAGGCAGCTTTGTTCTGATTGACTGGTCAGCAAAATCCCAGATGTAACCGCCTGCAAGTCGGTCATACTTCTTGAAATCTGCCCAATAATCTGCAAAGTTACCCATACTGTTACCCATCGCATGGCTGTATTCACACTGTATAAAGGGCTTGTCACGGTACATTTCGGGAGTAAGACGATACCCCATACCTGCATTCCACAATGCTCTTGAATGAATGTGTGTCTTGTTTTCACCGATATCAGCCATTTCTGTCTGAACAGTGTACATCTCACTCATTATGTCTGAAATTTCAATATGTGAATCGGGTTCATAATGAATGGGTCTTGTGTCGTCTATAAGGAGGGCAGTTGCCTTCATATCTGCAAATGTCTTACCGTTACCTGCCTCATTACCCAGTGACCAGAAAAGAATACATGAATGATTCTTGAAGGAATTGACCATGTTGGACATTCTGTAACAGCACTGTGCACTCCACTTCGGGTTGCTGCCGGGAATGAGATGGGCAAGACCGTGTGTTTCAAGGTTGTTTTCACTCATGACAAGAAGACCGATTTCATCACACAGCTCATAGAATCTTCTTGAATTGGGATAATGGCATGTTCTGACATTTGTGATGTTGCTTCTCTTGAGAAGCTCAAGGTCAGCCCTGATATGCTCTTCGGGTACTGCATGGCCGTAATCAGGATGGAAGTCATGACGGTTGACACCGCATATCTTAAGAGGCACACCGTTAAGAAGAATGAAGGGTCCTCTCTTTGTTTCTTCGTTGTATTTCTCGATTTTTACTTCTCTGAAGCCGAATTTATGCTCACGCAGGTCAATAACCTCATCACCTGAACAGAGCATTACCTTTACATTGTAAAGATAAGGATTTTCATGGCTCCACAGCTCAAAGCCGTCAACGGGAATTACAAATGTCTTTTTCGCATCTGCATTTTCACCGAAAGATTCAACAGCATTTTCTGCCGATGCATAAGCATTGCCCTCAGCATCGAGAAGCTCAATCCTGAGCTTTCCGCCTTTAAAGGCTTTGCCTCTTGCTTCAAGGTCAACATCAATCTTGAAATCAGCCTGTGTATAGTTATTCTTCATCTCGCTTCTCATATAGAAATCACGGATATATACCTTAGGCTTGAAGACGATATTTACATCACGGAAAATACCTGAAAGACGCCACATATCCTGGTCTTCAAGATAGCTGCCGTCGCAGAACTGATGAACAGTCACAGCAAGTCTGTTCTTTCCCTTGTGAACAAACTGAGTGATGTCGTATTCTGTTTCATTGAATGTATCCTGAGAATAACCGACAAAATCACCGTTTACATACACTTCACCGCAGGAATTGATTCCGCCGAAATGAATGAACACGTTATCCTCTGTTTCAGGGAGCTCAAAATCCTTTATATAAAGACCTGACGGATTCTTTTTATCATCAATAGAAGGAATATTGACTGTTGAAATGGGCTTCGGATAGTTGATATTTGTGTAGTTAGGTACACCGTAGCCTTTTATCTGCCATTCTGAAGGCACAGTCAGGTCATCAAAATCAGCTGCATTGAAATCGGGATACTGATAACCCTCAATAACTGATTCACTGTGAGGAAGGAACCTGAATTTCCATGTGCCGTTAAGACAAAGTACTTTCTTTTCTCCGTTTGCGGGATTCACGGGGAAGCCTGCTGCAGAGCGTTCTTCGGTGTTGACATTGTAGACATTGATGTCCTGCCATAACGGTAAACTTTTCATAGCAATCTCCTGTTATAAAAATATTTATTCATATTTATTATATCAATTATATATACAAAAGGCAAGAGAAAACATTAAACTTTTCATCCGAACTAAACAAACCACAACTGACAGATAAAGTCTTATAAAACATTTAGTGATATTTATGAGAAAAAATAATCAGATGAGCTGTAAAACCGGAAGTTTTACAGCTCATATCTGTTAAATTACCATTTATTATTGTTGTTGCCGCCGCGTCTTCCTCCGCCGCCGCTTCTGCGGGACTCTGCAGGCTTCTTCATACCTGCCTGACGCTCATCGCTGGTCTGCTTGAACTTAGCCATCATGTCTTCAAAAGACTGGGGCTTTTCTTCCTGACGGTTACCCTGCCATACAGGAGGACTGTTTCTTCTGGGCTTACCTGCAGGCTTTCTGTCACCGCCTCTGTCATTGCCTCTGTCACCCCTGAACTCTCTCTTTTCACGGGTTTCAACGGGCTTGGGCTCTGCCTGTTTGATGGAAAGACTGATTTTGCCTGCTTCATTGACAGCAAGAACCTTGACTTTTACATCCTGACCTTCTGCAAGATGCTCCTTGATATCCTTTACATATGAGGATGCAACCTCAGAAATATGTACCATACCGACTTCACCGCTTGCCACCTTGACAAATGCGCCGAAATTTGTAAGTCCCGTTACCTTGCCTTCAACAATGTCACCAACATTTAACTGCATTTAAAATAAATCCTCCGAAATTTTTTAGACGTATAGTTTTACCGGAAGTTTTCAGCTTCCCTGTATATAAACACGCTCATCAGGATAAACATAGCCTGCTTTACGTGCATACTCCTCCATAAGTGCTGTTTCATTCTCTTCATCAACGAGAGCGTCGAGAGCAGCATTTTCCTCCTGCCATGCAGCAAGCTCATCCTGCTTTGCCTCAAGCTCCTTGTTGAGCTTTGAGTTCCTGACGGCAAGTGAGCCGATCCATGCACCCATTGCAACAACAAAAACAGCAACGGCACAGATTATAACCAGTCGGATTTTTTTATCGCCTTTTTTCACTGATTGCACCCCTGTATTTCAAAAAAAACATAATCCTACATTTTAATCGTAGCTATTATACTACAAGTTGTTATTATCTTTCAAGGGGTTTTTGGAATTTATTTTAAATTTTTTCAGTAATTTCCGTACTTTTTCTTTATTTTTCGCAACCACACATGATACTTTTCCTGTAATGAAACAAAAGGGGGAAACAATTTTCAGGATTACACTTTTTATAAATGCTGCAGTCTTTCCTGCAACTGCAGAAACAACTGCTCCTGCAGTAGATCTGTACACTGCAGCGGCAAGAATCTCTGCAAGGACAAGGTAAATTCGGATATGCCCCGAATTGACGGCAAAAAACAGCAGCAACGATGAAACGGTGCAGAATATCACAAAAATCATATCAGTCAGAAACATACCTGCTTTCCCGGTGAATAATATACTTCTCAGAAAAACAGTAACATCATAAACAAATGCAAGAATAAATCCGAGACCGAGAGCAGGCATCAGATTCTCAAACTGAACAGATAAATCAATCCCGTACATACATCACCTGAGAAGACGGGAAAAGAATCCCCCTGACTGCTGTCTGAGCTCGCTGTACTGCATAGAGTTTATAACTCCCTCAACAACAAGCTCCCCCATTTCAACACTCATTCTTATAATGTGCAGATTCTCCCCCTTCACCGTAAGCTCGCCCTGCCCTGTCATTGCAACAACCGTCTGTTCATCGTATCCGCCTATATCCGTCACACCCGTTATGCTCAGGTTTTTCCGTTCATCAAGCGTTAAATTGTGGGGAAAAGTAATCATTTTTTCTTCTAACATAAGAACCCTCTCTATAAAAAAAACTGTCACCATATTACTATGATGACAGCAGATATTTTATTACATTCAGGTGATTTCTTCTATAGGATACTGAGTGCCGACAAGTCCTTCAAGACTTTTTCTTAGCGTGTTTTCATCATATATTTTCGCTCTGACGATAACAGTATCACCGTCAAACAGCTTCTTTTCTCCGTCATGGTCAAGGTCCTGACAGGGATTATCTGCCCTTGTAATGCTGAGAACAACACATGAAGGCGGCCACATGATATCACGCACCGTCTTTCCCGTAACAAAAGCACCGTCAGAAACCTTCATTCTGAAGGATGTGATTCTCGGTTGCTTTCCTTCATTCTGATTTTCTTCAAGAGACTCAAGAACTCTGTCATAGAAGGGAGTCTGATTAAAAATATTTGTAATGCAGTTGACGACAAAAATAACAAGAGCCACATAAAAAAAGTTTGTGAATCTGCCGGTCAGTTCAGTGAAAAATATTGCAGCAGTAAGAGGAGCACGAAGGGTGCCGCCGAGAAATGCGCACATTCCGAGCATGACCACTGCAGGGAACAAGTCCTCAGGCATACCCGCAAAAACAAGCATTCTGCCGCTTATTGCACCGACCAATGCACCAATTGCAAGAGTGGGAACAAAAATACCTCCCGTCGCACCGCTGTCAGTAACAAGAATCATCATAAGCATTCTCACAGCCAACACTGCAATCAGCAATGCAGCCGATTCTCCGTAAGAAAGAATATTTTCGATGATATCATGTCCGCTGAACGCTCCCTCACGGAAGAACAGCCCCATAACTCCCGAGAAAACAAAAACCGCAATCAGCCTGACAGAATCAGGTATTTTAATTTTTAACCGCTTTATAAATTTCCCGAAATATCCGAGAGAAGCATCAAAAAAACCGACTGCCAATGCAACAATAACTCCCAACGCAAGGAGATGCGGCACATCTTCAAGCTTGAAATCATTAAAAACGGGAGCTGTTATCAGAGCAGGACTGATCCCGGTCAGAGAACAAAGCAACTCGTTGAAAAATGTTGCAGACAATACCGATACAGAAACTGTCAACACGAGCATGGGAGTAAAACGCTTATGGATTTCCTCAAGTGCAAAAAGCATTGCGGACAAGGGTGAACCTGTTGCCACGGCAAAGCCCGCAGCAGCACCGCCTGACATGACATAACGGCTCCATGCTGATTTTTTCCAGTCGGGACCCGAGCATATACCGCCCAGAGATGTACCTATAAGAACGGCAGGGCCCTCACTGCCGACAGGCAGTCCGCAGAAAAAGCTTATAAAACTGCCTATTGCAGTACCCGCAAGTGTTCTGAGGCGACTGAATGTCAGCACTCCTCTCAGGATTCCTTCACAGCGTGGAATTCCGCCGCCTCTCATCTCAGGAATCTTTTCCTGCAGAAAAGCAGTAAGACAAGCAAAAACAATCAATCCTGCAAATACTGCAGAAATAATCAACGGAGAATGAAGTGCACGGTCATAGATTCCGGCCGACAGTTTTGTCAGCTTATCAGCAGCAAGCTTATAGAAAAAAATCAGAACTCCCGTGACTGAGCCGCAGAGAAGTCCGTATCCGATACACGGAAGAATATTGAATATATACTCTTTATACTGTTTCAAAATTATCGCCTTCCGAAAAAATTTGAATCATTATAACAGTTTTAAAATTACAAGTCAATTGACTATTGATAAAAAAATAAATTTATATTATACTCAGAACAAGGAGTGAATAACATGGAATACAAAAATCCTTTTATTATACAGAGAGCTGACCCCTTTATCACAAAGGGCGACGACGGATATTTCTATTTTACGGCGTCATTCCCTGCCTTCAGGGATGCAGAGCACGGCTATGACCGTATAATTCTCAGAAGAAGCAAAACAGTGAACGGTCTTGCAGAAGCAGAAGAAAAAACAATCTGGCAAGCCCGTGAAACAGGCATTATGGCAAGGCACATCTGGGCTCCTGAGCTGCATTTTATAGGCGGAAGGTGGTATATTTTCTTTGCTGCAGCAAACAGTGACGATGTATGGCACATCAGACCGTATCTTCTCAGATGTGACGGAAGCGACCCGTATAATGACAGTTGGACCGAAATGGGAAAAATGCAGTCATGTGATGAAGATGAAGTTTCATTCAACAGCTTTTCACTCGACATGACTTATTTTGAGCACAAAGACCGACACTATCTTATCTGGGCAGAAATCATCGGTGACTCTTCCCTTTTCATGGCTGAAATCAATCCCGATAATCCTCAGAAGCTTATAACGAAGCCCATACTTCTGACAAAGCCCGAATACGACTGGGAAAAGGTTGTTTTCAGGGTCAATGAAGGTGCAA
Source organism: Clostridia bacterium (assembly GCA_017473925.1). Taxonomy (GTDB): domain Bacteria; phylum Bacillota; class Clostridia; order Oscillospirales; family Acutalibacteraceae; genus UBA1081. The sequence continues at coordinate 16,382 of JAFUIY010000058.1, forward strand.
GCGTACTGAAAACCCCGAAAAAGGTTTATGTTTTCTTCTCTGCCTCGGGTACAGGCTCTGAATACTGCATGGGCAGACTTGAAGCCGATACAGACGCTGACCTCATGAAGTCAGGAAGTTGGAAAAAGCTTGCATCTCCCGTATTGCAGACCTCTGACCTTGAGGGTGAATCAGGTCCCGGACACAACAGCTTTGTCACAGACGAAAACGGCGACCTCTTACTTGTTTACCATGCAAGGCCCGAAAATCATCTGCACCGTAAATGCGGAACATATTGGGAGGAATCCCTTTACGACCCCTGCCGTCATGCAAGAATAAGAAAAGTCAGATTTGACGAAAACGGAGAACCCGTACTGAAATAACAGCAAAACAAACGACACATCTTTTCGGATGTGTCGTTTATTGTTTATTACTTATCCCAGAAGCTTAAGATATAGTTTATGATGTAAGAAATGAAGCAGATAATTTTTTCAATAACATTTGCATGCTCTCCGCCGCAATATTCACAGAGATTAGCTTCTGCCTCCGGCTCTGAAACAGGCTCTGTCACAATTTCAACAGTTGTTTCTTCTGCAGTTGTTGTTTCTCTGACACGAAGAACAAGGTGAA
>JAFUIY010000059.1 GCA_017473925.1 Clostridia bacterium
AGAATTTGTCGAGCCAATTAACAATGTACAATGTACAATTTACAATCGTGCAGTTGTAGCGATACAGGCGGTTATTGCAAATCATTGTACATTGTAAATTGTAAATTGTTCATTGAAACAGCTCGACAAATTACTGTTTATAGAAAAGGGGAAATGCAGATGATTAAAGCTTTTTCAGTATTAAAGACAGTCATGAGCTACTTCCTTGTTATCATCGAGCTTTTTATTGCTCCCGTGAGTACACAGGATGTTGCATATCTCAGAAATGCAAGTATTACGCTCGAAATCAACGAGGATGTTGAATATCAGCGCTTCAACGGCTTCGGTGCTTCTGCCGCATGGTGGGCACAGGATGCAGGCAACAGTCAGTATGCTGACGAAATCACAAAGGCTCTTTACAGCAAAGAGGGTCTCGGACTTAACATCTACCGTTATAATGTCGGCGGCGGTGAAAAGGACAATCCCAATGCAAGAGTCTTCAATAACAGAGCAACCGAAAGCTTCTATTATTACAATGAAGCAACAGGTGAGTATGAATACGATTTCACCCGTGATGCAGGTGCTCAGAAGATGCTTGACAAAGCTCTTTCATACGGCTGTGTTGACACCGTTGTTCTCTTTGCAAATTCACCCCATTATTCAATGACCGAATCAGGTTCAGCCTGCGGAAGCTACAGTGACAACACCTGTAATCTTCCCGAAGAAAATTATGAGGCATTTGCAGATTACTTCATTACAATTACACGCTACTTCATTGAAAAAGGTGTTCCCGTTAAATACATAAGTCCCATCAATGAACCTCAGTGGTCATGGGGCGGCGGCTGGGTAGGACAGGAAGGCTGTCACTATGAGCCTGAACAGGCACTTGCGGTTTTCAAGGTCTTTGCTCAGAAAATCAAGGAAAGCGGTCTTCCCGTTAAGCTCATGGCTCCCGAAAGCGGTGAGGTCGGCGAAACAACCGAAAACTACTTCGATGCACTTTATAATGATGCTGAAATCAGAGAGGTTCTCGGCTCCCTTGCTTACCACAGCTACTGGAGTGATAACAACTATTGGGGCAAATACGGCTTCGGTGAAACAATCAACGAAAAGTATTCCGATATTAATGTTGATATGACTGAATGGTGTGAGCTTCCCTGCACACACGATATCAACGACTATGAAAGTGCAATGCTTATGGCAAATGTCATAATGGATGACATCAGGGTTACAGGTGTCAATTCATGGTCTTCATGGGTAGGCGTCAACAACTACGGTATTGACGAAAACGGCAACATGATTTCAGACGGTCTTCTTGTTGCTGATGATAACTGTACAGAGCTTTACACAGCATCAAGATATTATGCAATGGCTCATTTCTCAAAGTACATTCCTGCAGGAAGCACAAGAATCTACACTAACCCTTCAAGACTTTTAGGTAAGGATATTTCTCTTCAGGATATCGAAACAACAGCCTTTAAGACTCCTGACGGAAAGATTGTTCTCATTCTTCTCAACAACGGTCAGAGCCTCAATGTCATGACAGGAAGAATGACGGGAAATATGGAAGTCATTTCCACAACAGCTGAAAAACAGCTTGAAACAGTATATTCGGGCAGAACAAAGATGTTTGTTGAATGCCCTGAAAACAGCATAACAACAGTAATATTTTCATAAAAGGAGATTGTTAAAATGAAAAAAATTCTTGCAGTTGTTTTAAGTATTCTCATGGTCGCATCAATGAGCGTTGTTGCTTTTGCGGCTGAAACAGATTACGCTATCACCAATCCTTATGCAGATGTTGACTGGGATGCATATGAAGCCTACAAAACAGACCTTCATTCACACACAAATGCATCAGACGGTGACAACACCACTAAGGAAATGGCTGAAAGACACTATGAACTCGGTTTTGACATCTATGCACAGTCAGACCACGGTACAACAAACTACAGCTGGACAGAAAACGACAGCTATGACCCCACAATCAAGCTTATCATGATGGTCAAGGAGGGTGCTTCTCCCATCGTTATGCTTGACAAGGAAGGCACGGCTGAAAACGGAAAAGCATACACAGTTTCAACAGTTGACGGTGATGATTACTATGCTCAGGCAGACGGTCACGACATGATGCGTGTGCCCTTTGCAAATGAACAGAACCCCACTTCATTCAACAATGCTCATGTAAATACATGGTTTGTTGACTGGGGTCACGGCAGAATCGGCGGCACAAGTGATTACGAAACAGTTATCAGTGCTGTTGATGCACTCGGCGGTGTATCTGTTATCAATCATCCCGGTGAATACACAAATGCAAGAGACGTCCTCACAACAGCAGAAGCTTACGAGGAAAAGGCTTTCGGTTATTATATCGACAAGTTTGAAAATCTCCTTATGGATTACGATTCATGCCTTGGTATTGATATCAACTCAAAGGGCGACGGCAGAACAAGATTTGACAGAAAGCTCTGGGATATCATGCTTACAGACCTTGCTCCTCTCGGCAGAAATGTTCTTGCAATCGCTTCAACCGATGCTCACAACCTTGACATCGTTGATTCAGGTTATGTTATGGCTATGATGCCTGAGCTTACATCAGAAGCTCTCAAGGAATGTCTCCTTTCAGGCAACTTCTTTGCTCAGAGCTGTTACTGCGGTAACACAGACGAGCTTCTTGCTTACTCAGAAGCTCTCATGGCTTCTGACAATGCAGCTGCAGTTGCAATCGGCGAAAAAATGAAGGCAACTGCTGAAAATAACCTTGCAGATATTGCAAACGGTGACAAGGGCGATGCATACAGATTTGCAGAGGGTGCAACATGCGTGACAGTAAACGAAATCGCAGTTGACGATAACGACGATACAATCACAATTGATGCAGACGATGCACTCTATATCCGCTGGATTTCAGACGGTAAGGTTGTTGCAGAAGGCAATTCAATCGACCTTGACGAATGCGACAATATCGGCAGCTATGTCAGAGCTGAAATCATCAGTGAGGGTGCCGTAACATATACACAGGCTTTCCTTCTTGAGTATGACGGCATGCCCGAAGCAGACTTCAACGAAAACTTCAGAGATACAGATACTTTCTTCTTTGCAGGTATTGACGAATTCCTCAGAACACTCGGTAAGGCAATTTCTGTTATTGCTCAGCCTATCCTCAGCATGATGGGTATAGCATAATCTATCTGTTTCTCATAATAATTGACAGTGTTTCATAAAGCATGGGGAGTACATATACACTTCCCATGCATTCCTTTATACAGACCGTGATTTCACTGAACATCAGGTCTTCATAAAATGATAATCCCGATGAAAGTGACTGTATATAAAAGAATATTGCACAGACAATAAGTGTGACGATAAGCACGGTGCCGTATCTGAATGCATATTTTGTGACGGCACTCATGTCTTTGTATATTTCAAAAAATGTTTTTACTGCTGTTTTCATTAATATCACCTGATATGATTATAATGAAAACGGACAGTTTATTTCAATTCAAAAATATTGGCAGGTGTGTAAAGTGAATAACAGAATCGGTGTTTCTTCGGCATGCTTTTATCCTCTTGAAACCGAAAAGGCTCTTGAAACAGCAGGAAAGTGCGGTTTTCAGACAGTGGAGCTCTTTCTCAATTCCCATTCGGAGCTTGAAGACAGCTTCGTTGATGAATTGATTGCCATAAAAGAAAAATATAACCACAACATCATATCAGTGCATCCCTTTGCATCATTTGCCGAGTCTTTTTATCTTTTCAGCAATTATGAAAGAAGATATACTGACATCCTGCCTCTGTATGACCGTCTTTTTGAGGTTACGGCAAGGCTCGGTGCCGATATATTTGTTTTTCACGGAGCAAAGATTCCCGGCTCAATCAGTGATGAAGAATACTGTAAACGATTTGCACATCTGATTGAAATGGGTAAAAAATACGGTGTGAGAGTCTGTCAGGAGAATGTTGTTCACCACAGAAGCGAATCACCTGCTTATCTTAAAATGATGAAAGAGAGCATCGGAGAGGATTTCAGCGTTGTTCTTGACATCAAGCAGGCACACAGGGCAGGGTACACACCCTATGAATTCATTGATGTGCTCGGTGAAAGCATTGTCCATGTCCACATCAGTGACAGGAATGATGAAAAGGATTGTATTCCACCCCTTACAGGTGAGTTTGATTTTCCGATGCTTTTCAGAGAAATGGATAAAATCGGATATAACGGAAAATACATTATCGAGCTCTATTACTGGAGTTACGAAGATAAAGCTGAAATTATCAGCGCATATAATAAACTGAATAAAATGGTGTAAAAAAAGAGAGGGATAAGCCCAATATCATTAAGTTAAGAGACGAGCAAAAATAAAAAAGCATCTGACGTTTGCGAAAAAAGCAAAGTTGGATGCTTTTTAGTTATGAAGGCACGA
>JAFUIY010000060.1 GCA_017473925.1 Clostridia bacterium
TCGGAATCACCCTTGACTGCGGTCAGGCATTCCGTTGGAAGGAAAATGCTGACAAATCATGGACAGGTGTTGTCAGAGGGATTGAAACCACTGTTACAAAAACAGAAAACGGACTTCTTTTTCAGGGAATAACGGCACAGCAGTTCACGGATGTATTTTATGATTACTTCGATTTCGGTAAGGATTATGCAAAAATCCTTTCACAGCTCTCTCAGGACGAATCGCTGAAAAAAGCAATTGATGCTTACGGCACAATCCGTATTCTCAATCAGGAGCCATGGGAGGCACTCTGTTCATTCATCATTTCAGCCTGCAACAACATCCCCCGCATAAAAGGTATCATTGAAAGACTCTGCGAAAACTTCGGCGAAAAAACGGGGAATTCTTTTTCTTTTCCCTCCCCTGAAAAAATTGCGTCACTTGAGGTCAGTGCCCTTGATGTTATCAGAGCCGGTTACCGTTCGCCCTATATTATTTCAGCCGCAAGAATGATATGCAATAATGAAATTGACCTTGACAGCCTTAAAAACAAACCCGTTGACATCTGCGAAAAGGAGCTCATGAAAATCACGGGTGTAGGAAAAAAGGTTGCAGACTGCACAATTCTTTTCGGACTCGGCCACATTGACGCCTTTCCCGTTGACAGACACATAAAAAGAATCTGTGAAGACCTTTATCCCGAGGGACTGCCCGATTGCATAAACGGTTACGGCGGAATCGCACAGCAGTACATGTTCCACATGCAGAGAATGAAAAATATTTAATTTTCTTATTCCACAGAATACACATGTTTAAGTTTTCTTATTTGGAATATTAACATTTTTATGACACAAAGTTCAATTTTAATTCACATTTAAGGCACATGTGTACAACATTCCTATGGTATAAATTACATAGACGAATTCGGTTCGTTAAATTCTATAGATGAAAGGTAGATGTACTCATGGAAAAGATCATGGAAATCATCAACAAGCTCATCGAAGCTCTCAAGAGCATTCTTGCTAAGCTTGGTCTTGCTGAAATGCTTTCAAACTTCAACTTCGGTTTCTGATTTAAAACCAAATAAAAGGTCACCGGTTATGCCGGTGATTTTTTTATTTGAAAAACAATTGTCGAATCTCTTGAAAAAAAGCGTATAATAATTTATGATATATACATAACCTGCCCGGGGAGGCACAGACATGACGGAAGAAAAAAGAAAACAGCTTGCACCGACCGTGGTGCTGGCTTCACACGGCAACAAGAAAGCCTGCCGTGAATTATATATACATTATCATAAGGATGTCTTTTTCATCTGTTATTCCATGACGGCTGACTTCACAAAAGCGTCCGACCTTACAGTTGCTGTTTTTGAAAAGATGTTTGAGTCCCTTGAAAGACTTGACGACCACAACGATTTTCAGCAGTGGCTGTATTCACTTGCCATAAATATCTGCCGTTCCCATGTGGCAGAGCCTCTCGGCGGAATCACAAACAAGGAAACGGAAAGCCTTGCAGCCGCTGCAGCCGGACACATAAAAAAAGGTGACAAAAAAGCCTTTGAACGCACAGTGATGCAAATAATCGAGAATATGGTTCAGTGTCTGCCGTCTGTTGCAAGAGTTATCCTGCTTTACAGATATTATGCACAGCTTGATGCAGGGCAGATTGCTCTTCTCGAAAAGCTTGAAGAGGACGAAGCACTCACAAGAATCACAGCTGTGGACATGCTCATTGACAGACAGTGTGAAAAAATAAAGGAATCAGGCGTGGATATGAAATTATTCACGAAAGACCTGCACAAGGCACTGTCATTCATTGCATCGAAAAAATTCGTTCCCGATAATGTTCATAAGGACCTTTCGGAAAAAACGGGATTTGACATGAGCCCCTATGCAAAGGAAAAAGAACAGAAAAAGGTGGCTCCTCCCGAAAAGAAAAAGACGGAAAAGAAAGACCCTGAGCCGCCTGCAAAGGAGAAGAAGCTCCGTTTCACTGTTGGAGATTTCATTCTTTTCTTCGGAATAATTGCAGCAGTTCTTGTCATCTTCTCCGTATCAGGTCACTTCTTCTCAAAGAAAGAAGCTGAGCAGACCACCATTTCACAGTCATCTGCCGAAAAGCCCGTGCTTCTGTGGAACGGTGCTGCAGCCTCAACCTTTGACGGCGGAAGCGGAACACCCGAAGACCCCTTTCAGATAGCAACAGGCACACAGCTTGCATATCTTGCAAACCTTGTCAATGAGGGCGACTCATACTATGCAGCCTGTTCGTATATCCTGACTGCTGACATTCTGCTGAATGAAACGGACAATTTCGATACATGGCAGACAAGCCCTCCCGACAACAGGTGGACTCCCATAGGAAGCAGTGCCGATGACGATTCCCATGCATACTTCACAGGCACCTTTGACGGCAACGGACACACCATCGAGGGACTGTATGTAACAGGCAACAATGACTATTCGGGACTTTTCGGCGTTTCAAGAAATGCACTTTTCACAGATATTACAATCACAAAAGCCTATATTGACGGCGGAAGCTATACGGGCGGTATCACGGGCTATTATGCCGCTGATACAAAGGAGGTCTCAGGCTTCAGATTCTGCAGCTTCTCAGGCGTTGTGCTTGCAGACGGCAACAATGCAGGCGGTATCACAGGCTACTTCAGGGCAGAAGGCGAAATGAATTCAACCTTCATCACCGAATGCTGTGTATCTGGCCACATATCGGCATCAAAGGGCTATGCAGGAGGAATCACCGGTGCTTCCGAGGCTGACACGGGCTCCGTTATGATAAAGAACTGCTTCAGCACAGCCCGTATACATGCAGGAAGAAATGCAGGCGGAATTACAGGCGACAGCAGAGCAGCAGACGGTGCCGCAATCATAGACTGCTGTTACAATGCAGGTATCATTTCGGCTTCTCAGAATGCAGGCGGTATCTCAGGCATCATAAACTGTGCCGAGGGTGAGGGCAAGGTAAATATTCAGGCTTGTATCATTCTTGAGGCTTCCTCCCCTGTCGGAGTGACAAGAGGTACGGGCGGAGAAAGACTTGTTGTTGACAGCATTGCTGTTTTCAGTGCATCGGAAATGATTCTCAAGGACAATTTTGACCGTTTCAATTTTGAAGACACATGGAAAATAACGGGTGAAAACGGCTACAGATATCCCGTACTGAAAAACACAGAATACATTCCTCTGACCGTAAGCATCCCCGAAGAACCCTCCACCTGACAGCATTTTGTATAATTTGATTAAAATCTACAGTCAAATTTCCGTGAAACTATTGACATAATCAAAAAATTACAATATAATTTATTAGAATATATATGCGGAGTGATTTATATGAAATCAACTATGAAGAAAATATTTATGACTGTTGCAGTTATCGTTGCAATATTCATGATGACATCAATTTCAGTTTTTGCTGAAGACTACGGTAACTTCTCATACACACCCGTTACATCAGAAGATGATGCGTTTGAGCCTTACCATGTTCTTTCAGGCTTCAATGCAGGTGATGACACAAATGACACTGTTGTTGTAGTTCCCGATTTTATCGAGGATGTACCCGTAACAATCATCGGTGCTTCATCATTCAACGGCAGAACACTTCCCACTGAAGTTATTATTCCGGAAACAGTCACAACAATCGAAAACGCAGCTTTCATGAACTGCACTTCTCTTGAAACAATCATCATCCCCGATTCAGTTACATACATCGGTGAATCAGCATTCCAGGGCTGTACTGCTCTTAAGAATGTTATCATCGGCAACGGTGTAAAGGAAATCGGCGACATCGCTTTCAAGGGCTGTACTTCTCTTACTGCTCTCAATCTCGGCAACAGCGTTGAAACTGTAGGCAACGGCGCATTCTTCGGCTGTACTGCTCTTTCAAAGGTTTATATTCCCGATTCAGTCAAGAACATCGGTTCATATGCTTTCGGCTATGCACAGGACGGTAACAACGAAGCTCCCGTTGACGGTTTCACATTCTTCACAGCAGATGCAAACGAGGCTCTTGATGCTTACAATCCTGAAGCCAAACTTGCACTCAGCAGCACAACAGAAGATGTTTATGCTCCTCTTTTCGCTGTAAAAACAGGCGTAAAGGCTTGTGCAGAGCATACAGCAAAGCTTGAGCTTGTAAGAAAAGCAACTGACTCTTATGAAGGTCTTGAGCTCGGTCAGTGTGCTGACTGTCTCACAATCGTGACAAAGGCAAACACAGACGTTGAGCCTGTTGAGAAGTCAATCAGTGACTACATTTCACTTATCATCGGTGTTGTTCTTGTTATTGCTCTTGTTGTTTTCTTCGTTTTCTATGTAAAGAAAGCAAAGGCTCACAGAGAAGCTGCTATTGCAGAATACAAGGCAGGCAAGGTTCTTTCTGATGTTGAACTGAAAAACAAGCAGGAAGCAAAAGAAGAAGAAAAGTATGCAAAGAAGCGTGCAAAACAGGAAAAGAAGCTTGAAATCTTCAAGAAGTAATTGATACTGTTATAACAGGGTCGTTCATCGGCCCTGTTTTTTATTTTTATTCTGTTATCTATTGCAAGAATATGATTTTTGTGATATATTAAAGTGTAATAATCTTTTCACGGGGGTGCTATGATGAATATACTCATAACAGGCGGTGCAGGTTATATAGGCTCGGTACTGACACCGTTGCTTCTGGCAAACGGTCACAATGTCACTGTTGTGGATTCATTCATGTACAGACAGACCTCACTTCTTGACTGCTGTGTGAATAAAAACCTGACAGTCATCAACGGTGATGCCCGTGACGAAAAACTTATGTCAGAACTGATAAAGGGCAAGGACCTGATTATTCCCCTTGCGGCACTTGTGGGCTTTCCCCTTTGCGAAAAGAACAAAATCGATGCTGAAAACACCAATTTCGGCGCAGTTGACCTTGTGCTGAAGCTCCGTGACAAGGACACACAGAAGGTCATTTTCCCCTGCACAAACAGCGGTTACGGTGTTGGTGAAAAGGACATCTACTGCACAGAGGAAACACCCATAAATCCGATTTCTCTTTACGGCAGAACAAAAATGAAGGCAGAAACTGCAGTCCTTGAAAGCGGAAACTCACTCACATTCCGTTTTGCAACACTTTTCGGCGCTTCTCCCAGAATGAGAACAGACCTTCTTGTCAACGACTTCACATACAGAGCAGTTTTTGACAGAACAGTGGTCGTCTTTGAAGGCAATTTCAAGAGAAATTATCTTCATGTCAGGGATGCGGCAGGTGCTTTCCTTTTCGCAATAAATAATTTCGATAAAATGCAGGGCAGACAGTACAACTGCGGTCTTTCAGACTGCAACATCTCAAAGCTTGAGCTGTGCGCAAAAATCAAAGAGCATATTCCATCTTTTGTATATATCGAATCCCCCATCGGCACAGACCCCGATAAGCGTGACTACATCGTTTCAAACGAGCGTCTTGAGTCAATGGGTTGGCGTCCCTCATTTACCGTTGATGACGGCATTGAAGAACTTATCAAAACTTATCAGATTGTCAAAAACAATCAGTATTCCAATATTTAAAGTGATGTTATGATTACCACAGTTAAACCCGATTTTGAATTCAGCGATGACAGAGGTCTGCTTGTGCAACTTGTCCACGACGGTTACAAGCAGGTCAATATGTGCTTTTCAAAGGGCGGCACACACCGTGGCGGCCATTATCACCGTGTAAATAAAGAAACATTCTATATTGTGTCGGGTGCATGTGAAATTACTGCAACCCTTGACGGAAAAACTGAAGAATACTCATTTTCACAGGGTGATATGTTCACCGTCAATGAAAATGTACTGCACTCGGTTTATTATCCCGTTGACACCACACTCATTGTCATGTATGACAACGGTGTTGAGCTCCCCGACGGCACAAAGGATATAATTTCAGGATAAAGGAAACATTATGGAAGCAATCATTCTTGCAGGCGGTCTGGGACTCAGACTGCGTGAAAAAGTATATGAAGCACCCAAGGTGCTTGCCGAAACTGCAGGCAAGCCCTTTATTTTCCATGTCCTGGAATACCTTTACAGAAACGGTGTCACTCACGCTGTCCTTGCCGTTTCATATATGCACGAAAAAATCATTTCTTCCGTGGGCAACTCTTTCCACGGCATGACCATTGACTACTCCGTTGAAAAAGAGCCTCTGGGCACCGGCGGTGCAATCAAAGAGGCAATGAAAAAGTGCAACGAAAAATTTGTTTTTGTCCTTAACGGCGACACGGTTTTTGATGTTGACCTGAGAGAGATGTATAAAACTGCAAAAAAGGACTTTGTGACGATTGCACTCAAATATATGGATAATGCAGACAGAAGAGGCATTGTTGAAACAGAAAACGGAGTTGTCACTTATTTCAAAGAAAAGGAACCCGGCAAAAGCGGAACAATAAACGGCGGAATTTACCTTATAGACAGGCAGGTCCCTCTTTCAAAAAAGAAGAAATTCTCATTTGAATACGATTTCCTCGAAATGAACTGCCAAAAACTCATCCCTTTTGTTTCCGACGGATATTTCATTGATATAGGCATTCCTGAGGACTATGAAAGAGCTCAGAATGAAGTTCCTGTTATGCTCACAAACAGAAAAGGTAAAGCCGCATTCCTTGACCGTGACGGTACAATCAACATCAACACGGGTCATCTTTTCAGACAGGAGGATTTCGTCTTCACCCGGTATGCACCCGAGAGAATTGCCGAGCTTCAGAAAAAGGGATATTACATCACCGTCATTTCCAATCAGGCAGGCGTTGCAAAGGGTATGTATACAGAAAATGACATTGCAAAACTCAATTCGTTTATCAACAAGAAGCTTCTCCCCCACGGTGTTATAATTGATGCATTTTTCCATTGTCCGCATCATCCCGACGGTATTGTGAAAGAGTACACCGTTGACTGCGACTGCAGAAAACCGAAGGCGGGTATGATTTTCAAAGCAGTGGAATATTATAAATCTCTCGGTATTGAAATTGACCTCTCACAGTCAATACTCATAGGTGACAAAGACACCGATATTCAGGCAGGCAAAACTGCAGGCGTCGGCAGATGTATAAAGGCTGAAAATAATATTTTCCCTGAAATATAACAGAAGGAGCAACCGAAGTTGCCCCTTCTTTGTTTTTGTTATGAATTACTTGCGGATTACCTCCACAGTACCTTCGTAATAGCTGAATTCCTGTATAAGGAAGAAAATTGCATCCTGCTCACTTCTGATAGTATGCAACTGCATTTTATAATCATCTTCATTATAAAACTTTGCATAGCGGCTGTCATTATCCACACCGAAAAGGTACCAGTATGCATACATTATGCCGGGCATCTCGTCCGTATTCCCGTTGAACAGCCAAATTGCCAGATTCCTCATATTATCAACATTGCATTCAAGGCTTGTTACGATTCTGTCACCGTAAACGATAACAATCTGAGCATATTCACTGCCTGCAGGAATGTAAAGGAATACAAATTCATCTATATAACAATACTCACTTCCGTCTGAAAGCTTCACAAAGCTGAATTCTTCTCTGAGAGAATCTGCTCTGACTCTTTCATTTTCTTCAATAAATCCATTGACTTCATCAGAAATTGAATTGATTTCTTCGTTTGTCAGGTCATCATACTTTTTGCCTGTCATTCTTTCAACCTCTGCAACAACAGCGGCATCAAGTCTGAGTGATTCCTTTTCGATAAAAGCATTAAAAAGCTCAATATCTGTTTTTGCAAGTGAAGATTTATTTGCAAAAAGGTCAATAAACGTCTGTGCATAAGGAATGTCACCAAACTGAAGGGGATCCCAGCCGTTCCATCTGTGCTTTCCTATTGCATAAGACAAATCAACCTTTTTAAGCTCCTGATCCTTTGCAATCATTTCGTCGTAAATGGTGTAATCGGGGTCTGTATCATAGAACCAATGATTCAGCTCCATATCCTTTGCGACTGCTTCGGGGTCTGCAAAGCTGTCATCAAGGTCAAAATCAAATATTGCTCCGGTTCTGTCATAGGTGTCAACGAAATAATAATCACCGTTTTTATCCATACGGGCAATTGTGCCGTCCAGATGTGTACCATCATAAACGATAATTGATAATTCGTGGTCTGCAAACTTTGCCGCATCGGTAATGTCGCACAACAGATACATAATATTGTTTTCCTCATAATGCCACGGGGAGGTTGCAAACATTCCCGAATTGGGAGCATACCCCTTTACTGCAACGCAGAAGTTTGCAGTAATACCGCTGCAACAGGAACAGCCGGGCATATATCCGTCAGGCTCAAGAATGCTCTTTCCGTCATCACGGGTGATAGTCATTGCGGCATAGATTCTGTCTTCCCTGATTTCCTGAGCAGGGTCAATTCCTCTGAGCACTTTTGTGATTTCAGGCAGAATCACATAGCCGTCTATGATTGCTTCAAAGTTAACGGTATAACCGTTTTTATTGACCGTCTTCTGAACTGTCCTGACACTGTTTTCGTCTGCCTTGTCAAAATCAACAACGGTTTTTATGTGCATATCATTGAGTGCAAGCTCCTCGTTAAGTCTTTCAGGCAGAATAAACTGATAAGCCGCACCCGTACCGATTGCAAGGACAATAAACACTGCCGCAGCAATAAGAAGCGCCTTGAACTTTTTACCTCTGACCTGTTTCACAACAGGCTCTTTTTCTTTTGAGCTTACAACGGGTATCGTTGCAATTTCTTCCTGAGTTTTTGCTCTCACTTTTGCAAGAACTGCCGAATAATTCTTCGGGTCGATGTCACATTCTGTGTTGATATCGGAGTTTTCAATTATATTAATTTCTTCTTCATTAAGTTCTCTGAACAGAGCTTCTAATTTTTTTTCAATCACTGAAATTTTCTCCTTTCATCATATTGCTGAGTTTGTCAATAGCCCTGAGATAGCGTTTATTGACGGCATTTTCCGAAAGCCCAAGCCTGCTTCCGATTTCAGAGTAGGTCTCACCGTAATAGAATTTACGGTAAATGATGGTGGAGTCAGGCTCACCCAGGCTTAAAACAGCACTCAGCAGAAAATCTCTTTCTTCTTTTTCAAGCACCGTGTTTTCGGTCTGAAGAAAAACAATTTCGCTCTTTTCATTCATGGCTTTTTCAATGTTCTTCTGCCTCATGACACGGCGGAATTCATCTGTTGCCCGTCTTTGTGCAAGTGTTATCAGGAACGATGCAAGAGAGCCTTTAGAAAGGTCAACAGTGCCGTGCTTTCTGTAAAAATCAAGAAAAACATCACTGACTGTTTCTTCTATGTCCTCACTTGTGCATATTCCCGAAAGTTTACCCCATACTACCTTCCGGACGAGAGCCGCATATTGCCCCGAGACAGCAACCATCCCCTTTTCGGGGTCTGTTTTCATAAGAACAAGGATTTCTTCCTGAGTCATACATCTGCTCCTTTCCGTGAATTGCAATTCCGTTAATATATTCGCAATGTAAACACAAAATCTGCCTGATTATTGAAAAAACGACCGAAATTAATCGGTCGCTTTGATTTATTTTGTTTTAAGATAATTCTCAATTTCTCTGAGAAAATGTTTTGCATTTTTAAATTGTTCGCTTGTTTCTTCCCTTGAAACAACATAAAAGTCATCATAATCACTGTCAGTTCTCACATTGAACAGCAAAGAAATAATCTGAGACATATCGGCGTCAAAAATTCCTGTTTTTATATATAATCTGCGAAACTCGGACATAACACCGCTGTGATGCTTCATGTCAATTCCGTCGAAAGCAAGAACTGCCCTCATTGCATGAAAAACTGCATAATATGAACGATTTGCAGCACTTTTATAATTACAGGTTTTTATGAGGTTTTCTGCCGCTTCAAGACATTCCTCGGCATGCTCCATTCTTGCTGCAGACAATGCTTTTTTATCATCAACCTGCATATCTGATTCCCTCCGAAAGAACATTCTTATAATATGGCAGAACATCTGCATACTTTCTGAACTGTTCACCGGACTTTATCGTCACAGAAACAGTAACATCGTATTTCAGACTCAGTTCGCTTGAAATACGGGCAATAATTTTCCTGTAACGAGAAAGCTCTTCAGGAGCCCTGTCAACAGTCAGCAGGATGTCTACATCCGACTCGGAATGATAGTCTCCCCTTGCATAAGAGCCGTAGAGATAAGCCTCTGAAACAGGGCAATCCAACGCATTATTACACATTTCAAAAGTTTCACTCAGTATAGATATTGCCTGATTACGGGTACACATATCATCCCTCCTTTTATTATATTATATCCGATTCATAATATTAAGTCAATGTCATATATGGTCTTCGTATCTTTCTGCCGTGATGATGCCGTCTTCCGCATTCAGCTTACAGATTCTTGCGTTTCTTGCATCAAAGGCATTGAGTGTGTCGCCGTAATCCCTTGCATGGTATACAGCGTACCACTGACCGTCTTCCTTAATCATTGAGTGATGTCCCGTACCCTCTTCAAATTCATTCGCTTTAAGAACGGGATGGTATGTATTTTCATCGGGATATTTCTCAAACTTAATCTTTGTAAGGTCTGTTTCGTCACTCTTTGCCCTTGCATAACCGATGTAATATGTGGGAGTCTGAAAGCAGTTACCCGAATACATCAGATAATGCCAATCGCCCTCTTTAAAGTAGCATGCGCCCTCTATTGTGTGCCAGTGCTGACCCTTCTTATATCTGTCTCTCATGTAAATATCTTCGTCAATTGTAGGCTCAACCACAAGCACGGGCTTACCCTCAGGAGTAAAGGGGTCAAGCATTCTGTCAACATAAATACATGTACCGATTCTTTCACCCTCAAATTTATTTGCAGAATAGAAAAGGAAAAGCCCGGCTTCATTCTGCACGATATGTGAGTCAATTGAGAAAGGATGAAGAATTCTTGTGGGATTTTCAAAGGGTCCTAAGGGATTGTCTGCAACGCTTACATGCATTGCACCTCTGTGACCGCCTGCATCGGGCTCATCGTCATAAATCTCAATTGAGTTGTACATATAGAACTTCCCGTCAAGCTCAATCACACTGGGTGCCCAGAAGGAGTCATGTCCCTCTTTTGTCAGCACCTTGCCGTAATACTCCCAGCCCTCAAAAAGATTATCTGACTGATAGGCATAGACAGCATCATGTCCCGTGACATAGATATAATATCTGCCTGCTGAGCTTTTAAGGATAAAGGGGTCTGCCTGACCCTGATAATGGTTTTTGTCAATTTTAAGCAAATGCATATATATCACCCTGTAATAATATTTTTATCAGAAGCATTTTCCGTCCTTACAGTCCTTGGCAGTGCCGCCTCTGTAACAAAGCTCGTTTTCACACTGTCCCGTTGTACTGAAAACGGAAAGATTTCTGACTGTCGTTTCCGCAATGTTTTCAAGCGCCTCCTGTGTAAGGAATGCCTGATGGGATGTAACAATAACATTGGGCATTGAAATAAGCCTTGCAAGAATATCATCGTCAAGGATATGACCCGAATTGTCTTCAAAGAAAAGGTCAGACTCCTCCTCATAGACATCAAGACATGCAGCACCTATCTTCCTTGACTTTATGCCCTCAAGAAGTGCCTGCGCATCAACAAGGGCGCCTCTTGATGTATTAAGAATAACAACACCCTTTTTGCATTTTTCAATGGCTTCCTCATCAATAATATGATGCGTTTCGTCTGTCAGAGGGCAGTGGAGAGATATGATATCACTCTTTGCGAAAAGCTCCTCAAGGTCAGTATAACGGATTGTATCGCCGTTATCAAGCCCCTCTGCAGGGTATTTATCAAAGGCAAGGACATTCATACCGAATCCACGGCAGATATCAACAAAAACTCTGCCGATTTTACCCGTGCCGATGACACCGACGGTTTTTCCGTGCAGGTCAAAGCCCGTAAGCCCCGAAAGGCTGAAATTGAAATCCCTTGAACGGATGTATGCCTTATGAATACGCCTGATTGAAGCAAGAAGCAGAGCCATTGTATGCTCGGCAACGGCATAGGGAGAATAGGCAGGGACACGGAAAACATGAAGTCTGCCGAAAGCGTGCTTCATATCCACATTGTTGAAGCCTGCACACCTGAGAGCAAGCATCCTGACATTCATCTCCTCAAGACGGTCAATGACTGCAGCATTGACCGTATCGTTGACGAAAACACATACACCGTCATAGCCGTGAGCGAGCTCAACAGTATCTTCGTTAAGCTTTGTTTCAAAATATTTAAAATCAATGCCGTACTCCTTGCCGTACTTGTCAAAAGACGGCTTGTCATAGGGCTTTGTGTCAAAAAATGCAATTTTCATTTTTATCTCCCCCTTGCTTTTTATATTATTACATATTATAGCAAAAATATGATAGGATTTTCAATAAGAAAGAGATGTTTCTACAGTCAGGCTTCGTTGACTGCTTTGCCCGTAATATGCTCGGGTCTGAGCACATAACACCGGGTGGCAGCACCGAATTTACTGATTTCAGACTCTATATATTCGGTATCCTGAGTAAACTTCAGGCTTAAACGGCGGCAGATTTCCATAGACTCATCGTAATCCTCAACGGGATAGATTCTGCCGAAAACAATAACACTGTTTATGTTCAGCGCCCATTCTCCGTCTTTCCTGAAGCCGTCATCATAAACACAGAATGAAACTCTGTTATCCGAGGCTATTGCATCTGTCTTGTGCCCATTCTTGCCGCTGTGGAAGAAGATACATCCCGTTTCCTCATCGTACCAGTAATTTATAGGCAGGCCGTAGGGATAACCGTTTTCACCGTGAACGGACAAAACGCCTCTTTTTCCGCTGACAAGTATGCTGACAATCTGCTCATGTGAAAGACTCTGCTTTTTTCTCGCAATCTCTCTGAACATATAATACACTCCGTAATTATTTTTATCAGAATGATTATAGCATATGATGAGCATATATTCAATGACACAGAAAATAAATTAAAGCAGACTATTTACTTTTTTTGCCTCTCTGCTATAATAAAACTGATATTGTTATCACAGGAGGAAACAAAAATGTCAAAATTACGAGTTGCAATTATCGGTAACGGCGGTATCTGCCGTGCATGCCATGTAGAGCATTATGTCGAAGACGACAGAGCAGAGGTTGTGGCATTCTGCGATATTATTGAAGAGAGAGCAGTTGAGCTCAGGGATAAATATTTCCCCGAAGCTGCAGTGTATACAGACTACAAGGAGCTGCTTAAGGACGAAAGCATCGATGCAGTTGACATCTGCACACCCAATTATCTGCATTCAATAATTGCGGTTGATGCATTCAGAGCAGGCAAGCATGTATTGTGCGAAAAGCCCGATGCTGTTGATGTTACGGAAGTCCTGAAAATGAAAAATGCCGCCGATGAGGCAGGCAAGGTGCTTATGGTTATCAGAAACAACCGTTTTGCAACAGCTTCAGAATATGCAAAGAAATTCGTTGAAGACGGCAGAATGGGTGAAATCTACTGCGGCCGTTGCGGATGGCAGAGAAGAAGAGGCATCCCCGGCAAGGGCGGCTGGTTCACAACAAAGGCTCAGTCAGGCGGCGGTCCCCTTATTGACCTCGGCGTTCACATGATAGACCTTGCAGTGTGGCTTATGGGCAACCCCACTCCCGTTGCAGTCAGCGCAAACACCTACACAAAGTTTGCAGATAACGAAACAAGCGACTCTGAAAACTCCAAGTTCGGCGATGCAAATAATCAGGGCACATTCGATGTAGAAGACCTTGCAATGGGTATGATCCGTTTTGACAACGGTGCAGTGCTTCAGATTGAATTCAGCTGGGCATCAAACATCAAAGAGGAAAACCGTTTTGTTGAGCTCAGAGGCACAAAAGCAGGTCTCAAATGGGCAGACAACAGCGTCGAATTCTTCACGGAAGAAGACGGACAGCTTCTTGATATTGCTCCCAGAGGCAAAATGGAAACAGACGGACATAAGAAAAACATCCGCAACTTCATTGATGTTCTCACAGAGGGTGCAGAGCCCGTTTTCAAGCCCTCTCAGGGTGTTGACATGATAAAAATCCTTTGTGCAATATATGAATCTGCAGAAAAAGGAATAGAAGTACTGCTCTGATTCTTACATACATGAATTAAAAAGGGGATGTAAAAAAAGTGTAGACCTCAAAAACGGCTACACATAA
>JAFUIY010000004.1 GCA_017473925.1 Clostridia bacterium
AGAACTATCGAATTCGAGCAGATGGAGTTCAAGACATTCTGTAATGAAGGCACTGACACAGAGATTTACGATTACTTCAAGAACTACGGCATGAAGTATTATCAGGATCTCGGCAGTCCTGCTGACCATCTCCGTTTCCACGACCATGAGAAGCTTGCTCACTATGCTAAGGCTGCATGTGACATTGAGTTCCTCTTCCCCTTCGGCTGGGGCGAAGTCAACGGCACTCACAACAGAACAAACTTCGACCTTACAAGACATCAGGAATACAGCGGTCAGAAGATGGATTATCTTGATCCCGAAACAAACGAAAGATACATTCCCTTCATCATCGAGTCAACATACGGTCTTGACAGAACTGTTCTTGCTCTTCTTTGCGAAGCTTATGACGAGGAAGTTATTGATGCAGAAAAGAACGATGTAAGAGTTGTTCTTCACCTTAACCCTGCAATCGCTCCCTACAAGGCTGCAGTTCTTCCCCTTTCAAAGAAGCTTTCAGACAAGGCTCTCGAGGTTTACGAAAAGCTTTCAAAGAGCTTCATGGTTGATTTTGATGAAACAGGCTCAATCGGTAAGAGATACCGCCGTGAAGACGAAATCGGTACTCCCTTCTGTATCACATATGACTTCGACAGCGAAACAGACGGCTGTGTAACAGTCCGTGACAGAGACACAATGGAACAGGTAAGACTTCCCATTGATGAGCTCGAAGCATACATCGCATCTAAAATCGAGTTTTAATCAAATTGCAGTGTTACGGCAAATACCGTAACACTGTTTTATTTTTTGGTATTGACATATCACCGGTTATAAGATAAAATTATGATATAAAAAAAGATTCAGGTAAACTGAAATGAAATTCAAAGCAGAAAAAATTTTAAAATATATCGGAATTGCAGCAGGTATTGTGTTTGTTCTGTTTTTCTACAGATGTCCGATCAAGCTGATAACAGGCTTTGACTGTCCCGGCTGCGGAATGACAAGGGCATTCAAATCGGCTGTAATGCTTGATTTCAAGGCGTCATTTGAATATCATCCGATGTTTTTTGTCATTGCAGCAGAAGCAATCTATTATGTTTTTTCACGATACATCATAAAAAAGCAGTTCAGTGAAAAAACAGAAAACTTTGTGCTGATTGCAACAGCAATTGCAATGATTCTACTGTGGGTTTACAGACAGTTTATAAGAGAATTGATATAGGAGAGATAATTATGGCAACACCGCTTATGTTAAATGTAGCACCAAGCTTCAATATGTCTGCTTTTGCAGAGCAGCTTGCAACATCATACCGTTCACAGGGTTATGTTGTAAATGTAATGTACCTTCCTGACCATGTTTCCGTTAAATTGGAAAAGGATACAGGCGGAATCAACACTGTCCTCGGTCTCGGCGAGGGAATCACTGCCCACTGCTCACTCAACAACGGAATGCTTTACATCAACTATTCAGATGAAGAATGGACAAGTAAAATCATCGGCTTCTGTGTGGGTTGGTTTGTATGCATGGTTCCTCTTATCACAGCAGTTGTAGGCACAGTCAAGCAGCTCGATCTTTCAAAGAAGATTTCAGCTGAAGCAACAAGAATTGCAGCATCATTCAGATAATACAAAAGCGGTTTATTACCGCTTTTTATTTTTATATGGACTTTTTGAAAAATATGGTGTATAATAAATTGTAAAAATCTAACGGAGGTTGATTTACAATGAAAAAAATTACTTGCGTATTCCTTTCACTTCTCATTGCAATGTTATCCTTCACTTCAGTATTATCAGTTACTGCTTTTGCTGAAGATAATGTGGTAATTCATGCAGAAGATGCACTTCACACAGAAAGCTACAAGCTTGTCAATGCAAAGGGTGAAGAGGTTTTCCTCAGAGGTCTTAACCTCGGCGGTTGGCTTATTATGGAGGACTGGTTCTGCCCCGTTGACAATGATTCTACAGGCGATGTCCTGACTTATGAGGTTCTTGAAGGCCGTTTCGGCACAGAAAAAACTTATGAGCTCATGAACATTTATCAGGACAACTGGCTTGTTGAATCTGACTTCCTCAATATTGCGGAGATGGGCTTCAACTGTGTCAGAATCCCCTTCTGGTACAGAAACTTCCAGTCAGACAACAACGGAACATGGATTCTTGACGAAAACGGCGAAATTGACCTTTCAAGACTTGAATGGGCTGTTGAAATGTGCCGTAAGTACGGTCTTTATGCAATCCTTGATCTTCATGCAGCAAACGGCTGTCAGGGATATGCTGACCATGCAGGACACAAGGACAGCTACCATTTCTTTGACCAGAACGAAAAGGGCGAATGGTACAGAGCACAGGCTGTCGAGCTCTGGAGAGTAATTGCTGAGCGTTTTGCAGGCGACCCCGCAATCGCAATGTTTGACCTCCTTAACGAACCCATGTGTAACGTTCCCCTTACAAACAGAATTCATTCAAGAATCTGGGATTTCTATGATGCAGCATACGATGCAATCAGAGCTGAAGACCCCACACGTGTTATCACAATGATAGGCACATGGGCAGTTGACAAGCTTCCAGACCCCAAGGAATACGGCTGGACTGACGTTGTTTATCAGTACCATCAGTATGACAAGAATGAATCAGACTACACAACAAGAATTGCAAACGGCTGGTCATGCTTCTATGATGTTCCTCAGTATGCAGGTGAATTCCACCCCGTAGGCGACAAGGTTTCACTTGAATATGCTATCAATGCTTACGATTCAAACGACATCATGTGGACACTCTGGACATATAAAGGCTACAACAGCTGGGCAGCATGGGCAGACTGGTTCTGTTACGGAAGCACAGATGATGAATTCATCGTTGACATTTACAATGACGATTATGACACAATCGCATACAAATGGGGCGAAGTAATGCAGACAAACAGCGGCTACTTCTATGAAGGTCAGCTGTTCAAGGTTGCAAAGCAGTTCCTTCCCTATGCAAAGGTAGAAGCTGTGCCCTTCAGAAATCAGTGGGATATCGACCGCTATGTTGCAGGCGAAATGATTATCGGTGACGGCTACACAGGCAACAACGAATGCTCAATGTGCAGCATGTTCATGAACCTCAAGGATGTTCCCCTCATCGGCATTATCATGAGATTCTTCCACTCACTTATCCACTCGCTTTCAACAAAGTCAAATATCGGCTGATAATAAAAAAGTATCCCGTGTGCATTGCACACGGGATTATTTTTAAGTTTATCATTAATAAAGCTTTGCTGCCGTTCTTAAAATAAGTCTTGCATCAGCAGCTGTTACACTGCCGTTATTATCAATATCAGCATAAGCATCAGCTCTTACACACACAGGTTCAACTCTGCTTGAAATTCTCAGTGTAAGTCTTGCATCGGCGGCTGTAATTCTTCCGTCAGCATTTATATCACCGACTTCTGTTTTCTCAGAAAAATATCTCAGTTCGCTGAAATCTGCCGCTTCTTTTGCAAAAGCATTATCAGGACCAAACACGGCAACATGTGAGCGAAGACCGTCAAATGCATCAGTACGGAATGATGTAAGCCAGCTTTGCACCTCTATCCATTCAAGAGAATAGCTGTTCTTGAAAGCATCTGAACCGACCATATCCACTGATTCAGGAATTATAACACCTATCATATATTCCGTATTCTCAAAGGATTTATCCTTGATATCAGTAACTGGTAATCCGTCAATTTCAGAAGGAATTGTAACAATTCCTGTTTCTCCGACAACATCCAGGGCTTCGATTATTGCAACAGTATCTTCTCTTACGGTGTATACATATTCATCAGAATAATATGTAATAATCATATCTGAAGTATCAACCACAAAAACAGTCTGCCCTTCAATTTCAAGGTCACCCTTGGTTTCAAGACAAATGTCTATACTGCCTCGTTCAAGAGGATAAAACCAGCAGGTCATAAGCCTGATTTTTTCGTCAGTGTCAATCTCCTTTTCAAAGCGCATTGAACCCCATACACCGCTTCTTCCGTCACTCAATTCCATTGAAACCGACATAGCGTTTGTTAAATCAAATCGGTAATCAATGTATTCTGCCTGTGATTTATCTGCATAAACCACCACATCAAGACCGTCTATACCTTTCATATTGTATCCGTATACAGCAACTTCGATACGCCTGTCATCAGCTTTCTGTATTGCTTCTGCTTCAACGGAAAAAGTATTTTCGGCAGATACCGTTATACAGAAAACCGAAAACATTGAAAAAATCATCGTTACAGCTAAAAAAACGGATAAAAGATTCCTTATTTTTTTCATACCAAAAACTCCTTTTCTGAAAATTCAATACATATTTGTTCTTTCATAATAGAAACACATAAAACATGAAAAAAGGTTACATAAATTATTTATTTTTTTATTTTTGTAAATATTCACAATAAGTATTCATATTTTTTATGCAATATTTCTCTATAAAAAGACCCCGAATATCGCATTCGGGGATTCTTTATTATTCAGCTTTGCACTTTGCCATGAGTTCGTTTACAAGGTTCTTTACTGTTGCAACTGTTTCTTCAACGGGAACCTTTGCGCTGTAAGCCTTGTCTCTTGTAACAACCTCGCATACATTTTCTTTAAGGTTTCTGGGGCTGACAATTACTCTTACGGGAACACCGAGGAGGTCAGCATCTGAGAACATGAAGCCTGCGCTTACCTTACGGTCGTCATAGATAACCTCAAGGCCTGCATCCTGAAGGTCTTCATACATCTTGTCTGCTGCTGCGTGTGCTTCTTCGTCTGCAGCTTTCATACAGCAGAGATGTACCTGCCAGGGAGCAATTGACATAGGCCAGATGGGGCCGTATTCATCGTGATGAGCTTCGCATACTGATGCTGCAAGTCTGCCGACACCGATACCGTAGCAACCCATAATGGGTGTGTGGCTTTCGCCCTTTTCATCAAGATATGACATACCCATTGACTTTGTATACTTAGTACCGAGCTGGAAGATGTTACCTACTTCGATACCTCTTGAAACTGTGATAGCCTTTTTCTTGTATACAGGGCAGATACCGCCTGTGATAATCTTTGCAAAATCATGATATTCAGCATCGGGGAAATCTCTGTCCATATCAAGACCTGTGTAATGATAATCAATTTCGTTTGCACCTGTTACAAGGTTGTTGCAGCCCTTTACAGAAGCATCGAAAAGGATAAGAGGCTTACACTCAGCATCCATATTTACGGGACCGATGAAGCCTGCCTTAATACCGCTTTCTTCTGTGATAACAGCGGGATGAATGTTTTCGCCAAGGAAGTTTGTAAGCTTAGTTTCGTTGACATCAAGGTCACCTCTGATGAAAACAATAACATATTCATCAGTCATATTCTTCTGATATACAACTGCTTTAAGGCTCTTCTTTGCATCTGCCTTAAGGAAATCACATACTTCCTCAATCGTATGCATGTCGGGAGTGTGAACCTTTGTGAGCTCTTCACTTACATCGTCATGAAGAGGCTCAATGATGCTCTCAGCAGCTTCCATATTTGCTCTGTAACCGCATTCGGGACAGATTGCGATTGAATCTTCACCGATTGAAGTAAGAAGCATGTATTCGTGTGAAATGTTACCGCCCATCATACCTGAGTCAGACTCAACAACGATTGTTTCGGGAATACCTGCTCTTGCGAAGATTCTTTCGTATGCATGGTAGCACTTTGCATAGTACTGCTCAAGGTCTTCCTGAGATGTATGGAATGAATAAGCATCCTTCATTGTGAATTCACGGACACGGATAAGACCTGCTCTGGGTCTTGCCTCGTCACGGAACTTTGTCTGAATCTGATAAATCATGAAGGGGTAACGGTTGTATGTATTACCGTATTCACGGACAAGCTGAACAGCAGCCTCCTCGTGAGTCATACCGAGTACCATGGGAGAACCGTTTCTGTCCTTGAAACGGCAGAGTGAGTTATCAATTGCCTGATATCTGCCTGATTCTTCCCAGAGAGAAGCGGGCATAACAACGGGGAAAGAAACCTCCTGTCCGTCAATTCTGTCCATCTCTTCACGGATGATATTTTCAATTTTCTTTGTGATACGGCGAAGGGGCATATATGAAGAATAAATACCGTTTGAAACGAACTTCATATAACCGCCTCTGACCATCAGTGCATGGCTGTCTACCACGCAATCAGAGGGTTTTTCTTTAAATCTTTCACCGACAAGCTTATCAAGTTTCATAAATTTAAACCTCTATTATAAATTATATTTTTACACCTTTATTTCTTAGTTTTTCCCTGAGCACTGAGACATCCTCAAATGAGGGAGAAAAGACAATTCCGTCCATTCCGCATTTTTTACCACCCTCGATATTTTCCTCAACATCGTCAATGAAAATGCATTCCGAAGGGTCAAGGGAGAATGTATTGAAAAGGATTTCATAAATCTCCTTTTCGGGCTTTAAAACCTTATGCTCACAGGAAATGATTTTTCCGTCCATAAGCGCTATTGCAGGCTTATGAGGAGAATACTCATAGAAATCATACCCTGCATTGCTTAAAAGATATGTCTTATAACCGTTTGCCTTAAGCTCCTGAATCAGGTCATACATTTCGGGGAAAGGCGGCATTTCAGTAAGACCGTAGCCCTTTTCGAGATATAATTCCTTCAGCACCGCAAGTACATGAGGGGGCAGTTTATCGCTGACTGCCTCAATAACTTCGGCATAAGTCCTTGTGCCTCTGTCACAGTCCCTGTAAATACCGCTGTTATAAAACACATCGAGTATCATGTCCACATCTTTTTTATCGGGAAGATACTTTGAAAAGGTCTTCTCGGGATAAAACATGATAAGGACATTACCCATATCAAAAATAATATTTTTAATCATAATGCTGCCTCAAGAAACTTTACAACATCTGCAACCGAGACAAATGCTTCAAGTGTTTCATCTGTCACCTCAACACTGAAATCGTCTTCAAGACTCATTGCAAGGTCAACCATATCAAGGCTGTCTGCCCCGATTTCAGCAAAAGTTGTTTCGGGAGTTACTTCATCCTCATCAAGTTCAAAGTAATCACAGATTATTGCCTTTATTTTTTCAAACAACATAAAAACACTCCTTAGTGTAAAATGAAAAGCAATAAATATATATTAAAATACTATTTGATTTCTTACACTTTGTCAATAGTTTTTATAAGCTTATTAAAACAAAAGCGATGACATTGTGCCACCGCTTTGAAATAATTCAATTTAAATCAGTGTCCTGTATTATCTTCTGCTCTTGAACATGTCAAAGATGTCGCTGAGATCATCATCGCTTGTGCCGTACTGCTGAACGGGTTCTTCACGGACAGGCTCAGCCTTGACATCAGCTTTTTCTTCCTTCTTTGCTGACCTGAATGTGTTGGGCTGGTCACCGAAGCCTGTTGCAACAACAGTAACAACCATTTCATCATCAAGTGATGAATCAAGTGCAACACCGAAGATGATGTTTGCATCATCGTCTGCAGTTTCTGCAATAATTGAGCTTGCTACATCAACTGCATCAAGTGTGATGTCAGGAGAAGCAGAAATATTGATAATGATACCCTTTGAACCTGCGATTGATGTTTCAAGAAGGGGGCTTGTGATAGCCTTTCTTGCAGATTCCTCTGCCTTGTCCTTACCTGAAGCTCTGCCGACACCCATGTGAGCATGGCCTGCATCCTTCATAACGGATGTAACGTCAGCAAAGTCAAGGTTGATAAGACCGGGTACTGTGATAAGCTCTGCAATGCTTCTTACACCCTGACGGAGAACATCGTCTGCAATTTCGAATGCGTTTGCAAAAGTAATCTTCTCATCAGAAACGAGCTTGAGTCTTTCATTGGGGATAATGATAAGGCTGTCAACATGCTGCTGAAGCTCTGCAATACCTTCTTCAGCCTGAGCCATACGGCGCTTACCTTCAAAGTTGAAGGGCTTTGTGACAATACCTACTGTAAGAATACCCTTATCCTTAGCCATCTGAGCGATAACGGGAGCTGCACCTGTACCTGTGCCGCCGCCCATACCTGCTGTGATGAATACCATGTCTGCACCGTTGAGTGAATCATTGATTGCATCCATGCTTTCCTCTGCAGCCTTCTGACCGACCTCGGGACGTGCACCTGCACCCTTACCGTCTGTTACCTTTTCACCGATCTGGATCTTATTTGTAGCCTTTGAGTACATAAGAACCTGCTTGTCGGTATTTATAGCAATAAATTCTACGCCCTGAACACCTGCTTCAACCATTCTGTTGATAGCATTTCCGCCGCCGCCGCCGACGCCGATAACCTTTATCTTGGTTACTTCTTCATTTTCATTTGCGATTTCAAATGCCATTTGACTTCCTCCGATAACTATATTTTAAACTTAGGTATATAAATACAACAATACTTATATATAATAACATGTTAAGTGTCAAATTTCAAGACATATTCTATAATAAATATTGTCTAATTTTATTATTTTTTCTGCCTGATAAACAACAGATTGAACAAAATTTTCAATCAGCCTACTGCCTCAGGCTGTTTTTCATCATTATTATCCTGTGCAGGCTCCTCAGGATTTTCTTCCGGTGCGTCATCCTCAGGTGATATATCCGCGGGTTCTTCAGGTTCACTTACCTCCTCATCGTCTTCAACGGGAGAGAAATCATCACGGACATATGACCTTTCACTGTCGGTCACATCAATTATAATCTTGGCTTCCGATGCATTCTGAAGCTCGGCTTCCATAGTCCTGAGTCCCATTGAAAGCTTTTCGTTAAGGTCGGTTATTGTACCGAGAATCATTGTCACTCTTGAGTTTATCACAATCCTGACATTTGCAATATTTGAAAGGTCAAGCTTTGTTATGTTTTCAATTCCCGCATCATTGCATGCATCAACAATACTCTTTATTCTTGCCTTATATGCTTCGTCTGTAAACACAGCTGTTTCGCCCGTTTCAGCCGATTCAAAGGACAGCCCCGTAATCTTCATGCATCCCTTAGGACGCTTCTCCGATACTCCGAGCACCTTATAATTTTCATCAAGAAGTGTAAGGCCTCCGCCTGCATCAGCGCCGTATACAGCATGTGTGTCTTCTGTGACAAGACGCAGAGTTGACGGATATCTCCTCTGTACTTTTACATTGCCGATATAAGGAAGAAGCTTTTCGATTGAATCCCTTACAGCTGACTTTGACACACGGACAAGGCTGTCACCTGTTTCAACCCCCGAAACCCTTATTATCTCCTCTTCGGTATAATAAGTGCTTGCAGGAAGTATATTACCTTCGGAATCCTTTACTCCGATTACTTCGATTTTATCTATTCTGAAGAACACAAAAGCAGATAAAAGATAAAGCACAAGAGCCAGCACAGCGCAAAGCACCGTACCGACCTTAATTTTCCGTATAAGAATAAGTCTCTGACGCTTTTTTTCCTTCAGAGCCTTTTTGTCAGCTGTTTTCTTTTCCTCCATCTGCCGTATTCCTTTCTTCTTTCATAATATCACATCCGAGAGAAGTGAGAACTCCGCTCATGTTTTCATATCCCCGTAAAATGTATTTTATGTTTTCAACCGTTGTCGTACCCTGAGCAGCAAGACCTGCAAGCACAAGGGCTGCACCGCCTCTCAGGTCAGAAGCAATAACCTTTGCTGCCGTAAGTGAGCCGACACCTTCAATGACTGCCATTCTGCCGTCAACCCGTATTTTTGCACCGAATCTGAGCAGCTCACTCACATGCTTGTAACGGCTCTCAAAGATTGTCTCAATTATAACGCTTGTGCCGTGACAAAGAGTTGTCATTGCCATTATCTGAGCCTGCATATCCGTCGGGAATCCCGGATAAGGCATTGTTCTTATCGTTTTTATGCTTCTAAGACAGGGTGGCGCTGTCAGTGTTATGCTCCCCTGACTTATGGAAATATCACAGCCTGCCTCCTCAAAAACAGGTATCACGGGAGCAATATGTGAGGGTATCACATTTGTAAGTCTCACTTTGCCGTGAGTCATTGCCGCTGCAGCCATATACGTTGCGGCTACGATTCTGTCGGGAATAACCCTGTATTGAACGGGATGAAGCTCCTTTACGCCCTCGATAACAACTGTTCCCTCTCCCGTTCCCGAAATCCTTGCACCGCAGGAATTCAGAAAATCTGCAAGGTCGCTGATTTCAGGCTCCCGTGCCGCATTAGTAATCACGGTAGTTCCCTTTGCCGTACAAGCCGTCAGGATTATGTTTTCCGTAGCTCCCACACTGGGAAACGAAAGAGCAATGTTCACGCCCTCAAGGGGCTTCATTGCTTCAAATTCAATTTTTGCAAATTCTTCACGGATATTCACACCGAACCTCTGAATTGCATCAAGATGCAGGTCAATGGGTCTCAGGCCTATTTCACATCCTCCGGGTGTCGAAAGACTTGCTTTGCCCGTTCTGCCTATAATCGCACCGAGAAACATGACCGATGAACGCATTTCACGCATAAGGTCTTCGGGAATATCGTATTTATTCACATCTGTACTGTCAACAGTAACGGTGTTACCCTCCCGTGTGACAACACAGCCGAGATGTCTTAATATTTTCAGAGTTGCATCAACATCCGTTATCCGCGGGCAGTTTGTTATCACTGTCTGTCCTCTGATGAGCACCGTTGCTGCAAGAATGGGCAAAATGCTGTTTTTCGAGCCCTGCACACTTGTCTCACCGTACATACGGTGACCGCCGTTGATTATGTATCTGCTCACACTGTCCTACCACCTTTCACACTGCATATTATGCGGTGAAAGATGTCCGTGTCACACAAGAGATACTATGATTTCTGCAATTCTGTCGCCTGCATCGATGATTGAAAGTCTGTTTGCATTAGCACCCATTTCATCACGCAGAGCTTTGTTGTCGAGAAGCTCATTGACTGTATCAAGAAGCTTTTCCCGTGTCAGGTCCTTTTCCTCTATAACCCTTGCTGCATTGACATTCACAAGTGTCATCGCATTGTGATACTGATGATTTTCAGCCACATTGGGTGAAGGGATAAGCACGGATGCTCTGCCCACAGCTTCAATTTCAGACAGAGTGCTTGCACCGCTTCTGCTGATGATAATATCTGCAGCTGCAAGACATTTATCCATGTCATATATGTATTCCCTGACATCAATGTTTTTGTTATTATCCACATCAACGCCCTTTTCACGCATTGCATCGGGCACCCATTTGCCGTACTGTCCATAGCCGTGGATAAACTTACACTTATTGCTTTCATGAAGCGATGCAATAAGGTCGACCATTGCAGTATTGATCGTTTTTGCACCGAGACTGCCGCCGAAGGAGAAAACAATCGGTGTGTCATCGGTAACACCCAGCTCAGCCCTTGCAAAGTCTCTGTCAGCCTTCAGAATCTCACTTCTGACGGGAAGACCTGTCACAACAGGCTCATTTTTGCATTCAAGATATTTTTTTGCTTCAATAACGGTCAGCATGACTGCATCGGCATTTTTTGCAAGCATTTTATTTGTAACACCCGGGAATGCATTCTGCTCGTGAATTGCAGTCTTTATTCCCATTTTCGCAGCAGTCCTTACAACGGGCCCGCTGACATAACCGCCGAAGCCCACAACCACATCGGGATTAAACCTTCTGAGTATTTTTTTCACTGCTCTGCCTGCCCACATGAGCCTCCAGAGTGTTTTAATGTTTTTTATTATATTTTCAACAGAGATTTTTCTCTGAAATCCGCTGATTGAGATTGTTTCAAAGTCAAAGCCTGCCTTGGGGACAAGTCTTGACTCCATTTTCTCCTTTGTGCCTATGAAAAGGATTTCAGCATCGGGATAATTCTCCCTGATTTTTCCTGCTGCTGCAAGTGCGGGATTGATATGACCGCCCGTACCGCCGGCTGCAAATACTATTTTCATAATATCTCCTACTTTTTCTTAAGTTTACCTTCTCTTGAAACACCGAGAACAATTCCCATTTCAGCAAGAAGCATAACAAGAGATGTACCGCCGTAGCTGAAAAACGGAAGACTGATACCTGTATTAGGTATTGAGTCAGATGCAACGGCAATATTCAGAAGCACCTGAAGCCCTACCTGAAAGACAAGTCCCATTGCAAGCATTGTTGAAAACCTTGTCTTTGCATTAAGACCGATAACAACGCCTCTGTAAACGAGAAGTATGAATAACAGAATTATGATTGTTGCACCTGCAAAACCGAGTTCCTCACATACAATTGAGAAAATCATGTCGTTCTGAGGCTCTGAAACATACATATATTTCTGTGTTGAATTTCCGAGTCCTTTACCAAAGAAGCCACCCGAGCCTATAGCATAAAGTGCCTGATTGGTCTGCCATCTGACACCTCTCGGGTCATAATCCTTATCGAGCCAGCCGACGATTCTTTCTTCCATGTAGCCCTTAAGGAAGTTTGTACCCTCGGCATCCCTTGTTGCCATGATATAAATACAGACAATGGCAATAAGACCTATACCGATACTGCCGAAAATCACAAACCAACGGGTTCTTACACCGCCGAGATACATCATTACGGCACCGATACCGAAAATAAGAATACAGCCTGAAAGATGGTTTTCAAGGAAAACAAGGATTGAACAGCCGCCGAAAAACAGACAGAACATCCATGTGGGAACCCATGATTCCTTTATAAGTCCTGCTCCTATTTTATTATTGACAAGACCTGCCCATCCGCCCTTTGCAACCTTACTGCTGCTCATTTTCTTGTGATATTTACTGTAATAATATGCACCTGCCACGATAACGGCAAATTTTGCGATTTCAGAGGGCTGGAATGTTGTAAAACCGAGGTTGATCCATCTGTAGAACCCTGCCCTGTACTGAGGCAGCACAAAAACAATCAGAAGAAGAAAGATTGTGACACCTGATACAACGGGCATCATAAGACGCCAGAAATCCGATTTAATATGTGACATTGCGAACATTATCACAATACCTATAACGGCATAGAGAGCCTGCTTCTTTATAAAGTTTGTCGAGTCACCGTACATAATCTGTGCATACGGATAGCTCGCTGAGAACATCATGACAAGTCCCGTACAGAGAAGTGCAAGGACAATTATAAGAAACCATATATCTATACTGCCGTAATTTGCAAATCTGTGCCACATGCTTTTAACAAATGATGCAGCACCGTTTTCCTGCCTGCTCATATACAGTTACCTCCGTTTAAAAATGATTGTACGCTTTCGTCACTGCGGCTGACCGAAGTAAATAAGAAGCACAGCTGCGACGGAGCCGATAATATTTATTGCCGAAAAGACATATACGATCTTCTTTTCTTTCCAGCCGCATTTTTCAAAATGATGATGAATGGGTGCCATTTTAAAAATTCTCTTGCCGTGTGTTGCCTTGAAATATGCAATCTGAATCACATCCGAGCCGAATTCAATCACATAGATAATTCCCGTCAGAAGAATGAGCCAGGGCATGTCAAGACAATATGCAGTGGCAATGACAAGACCGCCGAGGAACATTGAACCTGTGTCACCCATCATTACCTTTGCAGGATTCCAGTTCCAGATAAGATATCCGAGAAGACTTCCGAGAAGAGCACTGCAGAGGATGCTTACACCGAAGACACCTCTGAGAACTGCAATGATAATTCCCGACAGTGCAAAAACAGCCGTTACAGATGCACACAGACCGTCAATACCGTCAGTGAAATTCACCGCATTGACTGTACAGTACATAACAACGGGGCCTATCACCCAGAAAAGCCATCCCGTGTCAACATTACCCACAAAGGGAATAAACATGTATGTTGCCCCTGCCATGTGGAGAGAGAACATGTAGCCTCCCATAACAAGTATCTGTGCAAGGGTTTTCTGCTTTATCGTAAGGCCGAGATTTCTTTTTTTGACAACCTTTATATAGTCGTCAACAAAGCCTATCATTGCATATGCAAATGCCATTATGATTCCGCTGTAAAGCTTTGTTTTCACGGCACCTGCCATAAGACTGTTTCCTGCAACGATATCCCCGCCCATAACCGAGTCGGTGATAAGCACCACAGCCATTGCAACGATAAAGCCTGCCATAAACAGTATTCCGCCCATTGTGGGTGTTCCCTGTTTGTTTTTATGCCATGAGGGGCCGATATCAAGAATAGTCTGACCGAACTTCAGCTTATGAAGCCACGGTATGACAACATATCCAAGAAGGAATGCGACAAAGAAACCTGCCGTAATTGCAAGTCCCATTGAAAGCCATGTATTCATCATTCTGCCCCTTTCGTGTTTTATTTCATTCTGTCATAAATATTATTTATGATGTTTTCGAGTTTCATTCCTCTGCTTGCCTTGAAAAGCACTGCATCATCCTTTTTCAGAACAGAGAAAAGAGTGTCGGCAAGTTGTTCTGCATCTGTGAAATGATAAACCTCTGAAAGTCCGTTCTTCTTTGCCTCATCTGCCGTGAATGCAGAATCCTTACCGTAAGCAAAAAGAATGTCAACATTTTTTTCTGCAGCATAGGCTCCGCAGTCTCTGTGTGCTCTTTCTGCATAATCACCGAGCTCAAGCATATCACCGAGAACGGCAAGCTTTCTGCCTGCCGAAAAACCTGCAAGTGTATTTATTCCCGCCTTTACGGAATCGGGACTTGCATTGTAGCAGTCCTCAATAAATCTGATGCCGTTTTTCTCAACTGTTTTCTGACGCATTCCTGCAGGAACATAATCTGCAATTGCCTTTGCCGAGGCTTCGGGACTGACGCCCATCACAACACCTGCAGCGAAAGCCGACAGTGCATCATATACGTTATGTATTCCTGCAACGGGAATTGTCATGGGGTACTTTTTACCGTCGAAAAGCACATTACAGACCGTTGAAAGCTCATTCATCTGAATATCAACAGCCCTTACACGGCAGTTTTCATTATCAATACCGAACATGATGATGTCATAATCATCATTTTTCATACCTGAAAGCAGGTCATTGTCACCGTTGATGATGACAGGCGAACCCTTTTTCATACCCTCAAGGATTTCAAGCTTTGCTGCAAGGATATTCTCCCTTGAACCGAGATTTTCGATATGGGAAACACCAATATTCGTAATAATTGCAACATCGGGTTCTGAAACAGCAGTCAGAACGGAGATTTCACCTTTATGGTTCATTCCCATTTCAATAACAGCAGCCTGAGTGTCCTCTTCAATCGTAAACAGTGTCATGGGCATACCTATATCATTGTTGAGGTTACCCTGAGTTTTTATTGTTCTGTACTTCTGAGAAAGCACAAGAGCAGTCATTTCCTTTGTTGTTGTCTTTCCTACAGAGCCTGTAAGCCCGACAACGGGGATATCTGCCTGTTTTCTGTAATAAGCTGCAAGACTCAGAAGAGCCTGCTTTGTATCGTCAACATATATAACGGGCAGCTGTGTTTCACATTCCTTACGGCAGAGCACTGCAGCTGCACCGTCTGAATATGCATTCTTCATAAAATCGTGTCCGTCAAACCTTTCACCCTCAAGAGCGATAAAAAGCCCGCCCCTGACAGGTTTACGTGAATCCGTATATACGCCCGTGAAGCTTCCGTCACCGACGAGTCTTCCGCCTACGGCTGAAGCCGCTTCGGCAAGAGTAAGAGTCTTCAAGTAAATCTTCCTTTATATATCTGAAAGAATGTCTCTTACGACTTCTCTTTCATCGTAATGTATTTTTTCAGTACCGAAAATCTGATAGGTTTCGTGTCCCTTGCCTGCAAGAAGCACAATATCATCAGTTTCTGCTTCTTCAAGGGCGGCTCTGATAGCCTTTGTTCTGTCAGTTTCAACTATTTTCCGTACCTTTGAACCCTTGATGCCTGTAAGAATATCTTCAATTATCGCATCGGGGTCTTCCGTTCTGGGGTTATCTGATGTTACAACAATCACATCCGACAGTTTTGCCGCAATCGAACCCATTATGGGACGTTTGGTTCTGTCTCTGTCACCGCCGCAGCCGAAAACCGTTATAATTCTTGCCTTTGCAATCTTGCGAAGAGAAGAAATGATGTTTTCAAGTCCGTCGGGAGAATGTGCATAGTCAATAATGACGGTGTAGTCCGTATCTGTGGGCACAACCTCAATTCTGCCCTTGACACCCTCACTCAGGGAAAGTGCATAGAGCACCTCACTGAAGTCAAAGCCGAGCTCAATAAGCGTTACGGCTGCTGCCATTGAATTATATACAGTGAATTCACCGGGGATTCCAACCCTGACTCTTTCCACATAGCCCATTGTGACAAGTTCATACTCAATGCCGTCATTCTTATATCTGATATATTTTGCAGTATAATCAGACTCATCCTGATTGACTGAATAAGTAACCATTCTGCCTTCTGTATTACGGAGCATTGACATTGCATGCTCATCATCGAGATTGAGTATGCATATATCAGACTCGGTGAAAAGCATGGATTTAGCCTCAGCATAATTTTCAAATGAGCCGTGATAATCAAGATGATCCTGTGTCAGGTTTGTGAAAATACCTGCTGCGAAATGAAGACCTTCAACCCTGAACTGTGCAAGCGCCTGAGAAGAAACCTCCATAACACAGTATTCACAGCCCTCATTCACCATTTCATTGAAAAGTGAATGAAGCTCAAAGCTTTCAGGAGTTGTAAGAGCTGCAGGATATTCCTTATCACCTGCCATGTTCTTGACCGTACCTATAAGACCCGACTTTTTGCCGAGCTTTTTAAGCATGTTCTTTATAAGAAATGCTGTTGTTGTCTTTCCGTTTGTACCTGTTATACCGATAAGCTTAAGTTTATCGGCAGGTCTGCCGAAGTAATTTGCACACATAAGTGAAATTGCTTTTCGTGTATTTTCAACGACAATCTGGTTGGGAAGCCCCATATCACGCTCACATACAACACAGACAGCGCCTTTTTCGAGCATCTGTGCAGCAACATCATGACCGTCAAAGCGTGCACCCTTTATGCAGACAAATATACTGCCCTCTGTAACCTTTCTTGAATCGTCGGTTATAAAGGTAACCTCTCTGTCTTCATAAATGTCGTAAGACTTTATGCCGTTCATTACTTCTGAAATTTTCATTTTTACACCTCCGTCAGTCTGCAACACCCACAGTGGTTTTGAAAGAAACCGTAATAATTTCACCCATATGGACACTCTGCCCTGCTTCAACGCTCTGCTTGTATGCATAAACAGTACCGCTGTTGAGGGAGCTGCCCGAAATCCTTATATTAAGTCCGTTATTAAGAGCAATTCTGTTTGCTTCACTTACCGTAAGCCCCGTAAAGTCAGGAACGGTAACCGTCTCTGCTTTATAGTCAGGCTGTGTATACACAACCACAATACCGTCTGACGGCAGCTCTCTGCCTGCCTCGGGATACTGTGAAATAACGGTATCACCTTCACCTATAACCTTGATCGTAAGGTTCTTTTCACCGACCTTGTTTCTTGCATCGGGTACACTCAGTCCCTTAAGGTCAGGAGCTGTTTCAACAAGGTTTTCCATTTCGTCTGCAGTGTATGCATGCTCTACGCCGAGATACATGAGCACCTGCTCAATAACATCACCTGCAAGAGGAGCAGCAACCGCACCGCCGCCGTGGTCACCCACAGGCTCGTCAACGATAATGATAACTGCAATCTCAGGGTCATTTGCAGGAGCAAAGCCGCAGAATGAAGCAATGTATGCCTCTGTATCCTTTTTGTTGTTGACAACAAGCTTTTCTGATGTACCTGTCTTGCCGGCAACATGATAGCCTGCAACATAAGCATTCTTACCTGTACCTGTCGCAACAACCTGCTCCATATTATCACAGATAAGCTGTGCCGTTGACTCTGAAATAACCTGTCTTCTGACTGTAGGAACAGCCTCTCTGACTGTATTGCCTTCAGCATCAAGCTCCTTGCTTACAAGATAGGGGGTCATCAGCTTTCCGCCGTTGGCAACAGCTGAAACTGCTGTAATCATCTGAAGAGGTGAAACCTGGAATGACTGACCGAAGGAGTATGATGCAAGGTCAGATTTTGAGAAATCCTCTCTCGACATAAACAGAACACCCTCTGTAGGAGTCAGGTCCCCTGCTGTGTCGACGCCTGTTTTTTCAGTAAAGCCGAATGCTTCAAAATAATCATAGAATCTGCTTGTACCCAGCTCATCTGCAAGTGTTACGGCAAAGGGGTTACATGAATTCTTAAGAAGGTCATAGAATGTTTCACTTCCGTGGCCGCTTGTTCTCCAGCAGTTGATATGTCTTGTTGCGTAATCGATTGAGCCTCCGCAATAGAACTCACGGGTTGTGTCGGAAAGTCCCTCTTCGATTGATGCCGCAGCTGTGATAATCTTGAAAACAGAGCCCGG
The DNA here is from genome assembly GCA_017473925.1 of Clostridia bacterium. Taxonomy (GTDB): domain Bacteria; phylum Bacillota; class Clostridia; order Oscillospirales; family Acutalibacteraceae; genus UBA1081. The sequence continues at coordinate 18,321 of JAFUIY010000004.1, forward strand.
CTCGTAAGTATTTACAATTGCTCTGTTACTCCACTGAACATTTCTGTAATATGACTTGTTTGTCTGCTCCTGAGGAATATCGTTTTCTGTCAGCTCCTCAACAGACATGGCAGATATTTCTTCATAATCACTGAGAAGGTCTTCACTGCTGATTGTGAACGGATCGTTAAGGTCATAGTCGGGCAATGAAACCATACCGAGAATTGCACCCGTATCAACCTCCATGACAATACCGTAAACATTCTCTGCACGGGTATCCTCAAGTGCCCTTGAAAGAACATCCTCAAGAATATGCTGAATATAGATATCAAGTGTCAGTACAAGGCTTGTGCCTTCCTGAGCTTCATAGATTGTTTCATACTGATTGGGCATAACAGTGCCGTTGCCGTTGAGGGCTGTGATTGTTCTGCCGGAAACACCCTTGAGGGTCTCATTGTAGTAATACTCAATACCTGCAAGGCCGTCACCGTCACTGCCTGTAAAACCGATAACAGTTGATGCGAGAGATGAATAAGGATAATATCTCTTCACATCGGGGTCAATACCGATGATTGAGCTCAGGTCAAGGGGATTTTCGTCCCTGTCCTCATATTCATCAATAAAAGCAAGAATAGCATCACGGGTATCTTTTTCAATTTCACCCTTTACAAGCTGATAGGAATAGTTCTTTTCAGTGTACTTTCTTACCTTTTCCTCATCAAGCTCAAGAAGTGTTGCGAGACCGCTGATGATAACCTCACGGGTTTCTTCCCTCTCTGCCTCATCTGAAATTTTGTTTATCTTCGAGGGATTGATATATACACTCCATACAGAAGCACTCTGGGCAAGAATATTCATGTTTGAGTCATAAATTGTGCCTCGTGAAGCCTTTATTTCGTTATCGCCGAGCTGCTGACTCTCTGTTTTTGCAGTATATTCATCACCTTTGACAAGCTGCAGATATGCAAGCCTGCATATAATTGCAAAAGCAAGTATCGCAACAATAATCAGCGCATAAAAGCCTCTTTTATTATAATTGACAGCAGCTTTCATAGATAATTTCTCCTTCCTCAGGTTATATATACGGGTATTCCGGGGCTTTTTCTTTTTACCCCTGACTGCCATAAAAAGGGCGAAAAGATTTTCGCCCTTTTTATGGTGGTTTTAACACCCGACAGCAATGCTGTCATGTATGTCAAAACAATCCCTGAATTATGTTTATTTTTGATTTGTCTGATATATTACTCTGTCTGAGCATCCTTATTACTGTTTCTGTAGGATTTTCCTCCCGAAACGACAACATGATTGCCTTCATCTGATTCAAAATATGTAATCTTATAATTTTCAAGCTTTACCATGCCGAGCTGACGTTCTGCATAATCCTCGACCTTATCTATCGAAACCATACCCTCAAGAGCAGATGAAAGTCTTATATTTTCACTGCGGGCAATGTTTATATCTGACTCAAGTCTTGTTATCTGACTTGCTGTTTCATCCAGTGTGCCGTTAAGGTACATTGCCATACTGAATGCAGAGAAGATAAAGACAAGAACAAGAACAATTTTTACAGAAGAAACAAGAGAAGCCCTTGTTGCCTTTACCTGCGCCTTTGAAGCAGCTTTTGACTGCTTCTTTACAGGAGCTTTTTTCTTTTGCTTTACTTCAGGTTCATAGACAGGCTCCAGCTTGGGCGCAGATGTGCCGTAATCATATGAATCAAAAAGTGAAAACTTATATGCAGCCTGATTTTGCGCCAATTCCAGCCTCTCCTTTAAAAATATTACAGCTTTATAACTGCTCTGAGCCTTGCACTGCGGCTTCTGGGATTTTCTTCAACCTCCGCATCCGACGGAGCGACAGATTTAAACGGTAATCTGCCTTTTGGTTTCTTTCCGCACACACAAACGGGGAAATCCGGAGGGCATGTACAGCCCTTACAAAAATAGTTGAAGGTATTTTTTACAATTCTGTCTTCAAGCGAATGGAATGTGATTATTGCAAGCACACCGCCTGGCTTAAGACTGTCAAACATATCCTTAAGTGCTCCGGGCAGCATTTCAAGCTCACGGTTGACATAAATCCTTATAGCCTGAAATGTTCTTCTTGCAGGGTGTCCGTCTCTCTTTGCCTTTGCAGGCATTGAAGAGGAAATTATATCGCACAACTCAAAGGTTGTTTCAATGGGCTTGTCCGCCCTTTGCTTTACTATGTTTTTTGCAATGCTTCTTGCAAACTTCTCTTCTCCGTAAGAAAAAATAATATCTGCAAGCTCTTTTTCCGACAACTCATTGACGGCATTGTATGCTGAATAACCTGACTTGCTCATCCTCATATCAAGAGGTGCATCCTTGTGGATTGAAAAGCCTCTTTCTGCAGTATCAAGCTGATATGAGCTGACTCCGAGGTCTGCAAGTATACCGTCTGCACCGTCAACTCCGTTATTCTCAAGGACAGCCCTGATATTGTCAAAAACATCGTTGACTACAGTGACATTTTCTTTGCCGCTGAATTTTTCTGTCAGCACTGCAATAGCGTCGGGGTCACGATCTATGGCAATCAGTCTGCCGTTCTGAGTGAGCAAATTCAGAATCTCCGAGGAGTGACCCCCGCCGCCTGCAGTCGCATCGACATATATCCCATCATATTTAACAGACAGCGCATCGACTGCTTCCTGAAGCAGAACCGATTTATGGACGAACTCCATATTGCACCGCCTTTCGTTAACAATTAATCATCAGAAGTAGATACCCTCTGCAAGGTCATCGTCATCCTCAGCAGCTTCAATCTGCTTCCATGCTTCTGCATCCCATATTTCAACACAGTTGCCCATACCGGCAATGACGACATCCTTTGTAAGTGAAGCATGTGTCAGGAAATCTGCACCGATTGTTATTCTGCCCTGCTTGTCCATTTTACAGGAAGCAACACGGCTGAAGAACTGACGTTTCTTTTTTCTCAGAACGGCAGAATTGGTTTCTTCGTTAATCTTTTCTGCCAGCTGAGCCCAGCGCTCTTCATTATAAAGACATACGCAGTTTTCCGGAGCTCTGTAGATATAGAAGGTTTCTCCGAGGTCCTCACGGAATTCACTGGGTATAAAAACTCTGTTCTTAGGGTCAAGGCTATGATTGAATACACCCGTAAAATTCATGACGACTCTCCTTTCTTTACTCCACTTTACTCCATTTTAGTGAAATTACAGTGAATTTCTGCTCCACGATACATTTATTATATAGTGTTACTGAAAAAAAATCAACCCCTTTGAAAGATTTTTTTCACTTTTTTATAATTCTCATTCGGCACAATAATCACGCATTATAGCCATTTTGCCGTACTTTTGTTCGACAATAACAATCAAATGTACAGAACAGATGTGCACCCACAACATATAGTAATTGTACAATAAAAAACTCTGTTATTTATCATTGATTTTTGCTATATCTTGTGTTACAATCGTGATAACAACCTTTATCAAAGGAGAGAAAAACTGCATGAAAAACATAAAAAATGCAAAGTGGATAAAGAGTCCCAAGATTTTTGACCTTGCATCCACCGAATTTTCCAAGGAATTCAGCATAACAAAGCCCGTAAAGAAAGCAACTATGGAGGCTACCGCTTACGGCGTTTACAATATCATACTCAACGGCAGAAAAGTCGGAGATTACATCTTTGCTCCCGGCTGGACAAGCTATCACAAGCGTCTTCAGGTTGAAACATACGACATCACAGATATGCTCTGTAATAATAATACAATTATATTAGGTGTCGGCCCCGGCTGGAAATGTCCCAACTTCTTCAATTCATCAAGACTTCAGCACAGATTCCTCGGTGTGGGGGAAATGGCTGTTCTTGCATCAATCGAAATTGAATATGAAGACGGCACGGCTGACCTTATTTACACAGATGAAAGCTGGATAAACCGTATGGGCAAGACTGTTTATTCACACCTTTACAACGGCTATACATACGATGCAGGTTTTGAGGACAACTCCCCTGTCAATGCTGTTGCAATTCCCATGAAGAATGACAATCTCATTGACCGTGACGGCGAAAAAATAACCGAACAGGAGCACCTGCCGGTCAAAGAAATCATCATAACCCCCAAAGGCGAGACAATTCTCGACTTCGGTCAGAATATGACTGGTTATGTTCAGTTTAAAATAAAGGGCAACAAGGGCGAAAAGGCTACAATTTATCATGCAGAGGTGCTTGATGCTGACGGCAACTTCTACCGTGACAATTACAGAAGTGCAAAGGCAGAGGCTTCATTTATCTGCGACGGTGAAGAACATATCTGCAAGCCCGATTACAACTTCTTCGGCTTCCGTTACATAAAGCTCGAGAATTTCAGCGATGAAATAAAAAAAGAAAACTTCACAGCTATTGTTGTTCATTCTCAGATGAAGAGAACAGGCTATTTTGAATGCTCTGACGAAAGAATCAACAAGCTGTTCAGCAACATCATCTGGGGACAGAAAGGCAACTTCCTCGATGTTCCCACGGACTGTCCTCAGAGAGATGAAAGACTCGGCTGGACAGGTGATGCTCAGGTTTTCGTAAAAACCGCATCTTACAATTACGATGTTGAGACATTCTTCATGAAATGGCTTGCTGACCTGAGAGCCGACCAGACAGACTGGGGCGCTGTACCTCATGTTATCCCCAACACTTTCGTTCCTGATGACGAATGCTCGGCAGCATGGGCAGATGCTGCAACAATCTGTCCCTGGCAGATGTATCTGACCTACGGTAACAAGGAAATCATCAGAGACTCACTCAAGTCAATGGCTGACTACCTTGAATATATCGAAAACCACACATGGGACAATATATGGGCAAGAGGCCATCATTTCGGTGACTGGCTCAACCTTGACGGTTCAAGCCCCGAGGACTGCAGTCACGGCACAGACAAAGACCTTATCGCAACTGCATATTTCATTTATTCAAGCTCAATTTACATCAAGGCTTGCGAACTCCTGGGAGAAGATGCAGGTCACTACCCTGAAATGCGTGAGAATTTCATCAAAGCATTCAGAAGCAAATATATGAAAGACGGCAGAATAACTCCCGGATATGCAACACAGACAGCATGTGTGCTTGCATGTCATTTCGGAATCAGTGATAACACCCCTGAAACTGCAAAGCAGCTCAATGAGCTTGTAACTGAATGCGGTCACCTCAAACCAGGCTTTGTCGGCACACCTTATCTCCTTCATGCTCTCTCAGACAACGGCTACACAAAGACTGCTTACGATATTCTGCTCCGTGAAGAATATCCCGGCTGGCTCTTCTCAGTAAAAATGGGTGCAACAACTATCTGGGAACATTGGGACAGCATGCGTGAAGACGGCACAATGTGGAGCACATCAATGAATTCATTCAACCACTATGCATACGGCTCCGTTGCTGACTGGCTCTACGGTGATGCTGCAGGTATAAAGATTGACGAAAGCAAGCCTGCATTTGAGCATATCATCTTTGCACCTCTCACAGACGACCGACTCAGCTTTGTAAAGGCATCAATCGAATCAAGATTCGGTACAGTAAAATCCGAATGGAAGAGAGAAAACGGCAAGATTTCATACCTCTTCACAGTCCCCGAAAACTGCACAGCAACAGTTATCCTTGACGGTAAAGAAACAGAAGTCGGCTCAGGCGAACACGAATTCAAACAGTAATTTGTCGAACTGTTTAATGCATAATTCATAATGCGCAATGCACAATGAAATGCTCTTTCATCGAATATTCATATAAAACAAAAACAAACTACGTAGGGCGGGTTGCCCTCAACCCGCCGATTGCGTAATGTAATGGAGCAATAATGGTGGAACACCGTTCTATTGCAATAAACTCAATATTTAGATTTATCTGATAGTGGAAATCAAAGATTTCCAATTTGTCTTCGACAAATCGGCGGCTTGAGGGCAAGCCGCCCTACGAAATATGTTTGTATTACGACGGACTGCCAA
>JAFUIY010000061.1 GCA_017473925.1 Clostridia bacterium
ATCGGCGGCTTGAGGGCAAGCCGCCCTACGAAATTTGTTTGTATTTCGACGGACTGCCAATGGCAGCACCTACGAAGAGAAACATATAATTGTGCATTATGCATTTTGCATTGTGCATTATCCCGACAAATTCTGATTTGTCACTGAATACAGATTATTGTTATTTTTCCCTATTGCAATATGTCGGCAAGTATAGTATACTGAAAATGATTGTGATTCTTGATACGGAGGAATACATATGAAAACAAATTATAATTTCTGGTTTGTTGTAGGTTCACAGTTCCTTTACGGTCCCGAAGTTCTCGAAACCGTTGAAGAGAGAACAAAGGAAATGGCTCAGGAGATGAGTAAGTATCTTCCTTTCCCTCTTGTTTACAAAGTTACTGCAAAAACAAACAAGGAAATTACAGATATCGTAAAAGAGGCTAATTATGACGACACCTGTGCGGGTATCATCACATGGTGTCACACATTCTCCCCCAGCAAGATGTGGATAAACGGTCTTGCTTCACTTCAGAAGCCCTACTGCCACCTTGCTACACAATATAACAAAGAAATCCCCAACGATGAAATTGACATGGATTTCATGAATCTCAACCAGGCTGCTCACGGTGACCGTGAGCACGGCTTCATCGCTGCGAGACTGCGTATGCCCCGTAAGGTGGTTGCAGGTCATTGGCAGAGTGAAAAGGTTCATAAGAGACTCGGTGACTGGATGAAGGCTGCTGTGGGTGTTGCAGTTTCAAAGAATATGAAGGTTATGCGTTTCGGCGACAATATGCGTGAGGTTGCCGTTACAGAGGGCGATAAAGTTGAGGTTCAGACAAAGCTCGGCTGGCAGGTCAACACATGGGCTGTGGGCGACCTCGTAAAGGAAATGAACGCCGTTACAGAGGCTGAAATTGATGCTCTAATGGCTGTATATACAGACAAATACGATGTTGCAACAGACAACACTGATGCAATCCGTTATCAGGCAAGAGAAGAAATCGCAATGAAGAAAATGCTCGATTCAGAGGGCTGTATGGCATTTTCAAACACATTCCAGGACCTCTACGGTATGGAGCAGCTTCCCGGTCTTGCAAGCCAGCATCTCATGGCTCTCGGCTATGGCTACGGCGGTGAGGGTGACTGGAAGGTTGCCGCAATGACAGCAATTCTCAAGGCTATGGGGGAAAACGGCAACGGTGCTTCCGCATTTATGGAAGATTACACATATCACCTTGCAGAGGGTCAGGAATATTCTCTCGGTGCTCATATGCTTGAGGTGTGTCCTTCACTTGCAGAGGGTAAGCCCAGAATTGAAACACATCATTTAGGTATCGGCATGAACGAAAAAGACCCTGCAAGACTTGTTTTTGAAGGCAAGGCAGGTCAGGCTATCGTTGTAAGTCTTATCGATATGGGCGGCAGACTCCGTCTTATCTGTCAGGATATCGAATGCGTTAAACCCATTATGCCCATGCCCAATCTTCCTGTTGCAAGAGTTATGTGGAGAGCAATGCCCGACCTTACAACAGGTGTTGAATGCTGGATAACAGCAGGCGGCGCACACCACACAGTTCTCAGTTATGACGTTTCTGCAGAGCAGATGCGTGACTGGGCAAGAATGATGGATATTGAATTTGTCCACATCACAAAGGATTCCACTCCCGAAAAGCTTGAGGAAGAGCTTTTCCTCAAAGACCTTGCATGGAAGCTTAAATAAATTAATGTTAAACATTAAATATAAAAAACTCTAAAGGAGAAAGAAAAAATGAAAAAAGTACTCGCAATCCTCATGGCGCTCGTAATGGTTCTTTCTTTTGCAGCATGCTCAAAGGACCCCGTTGATGATGAACCCGGCACAGAAGCAGAAACAGTTGCTGATGAAGCAGTTTCAGAAGAAGCTTCAGAAGACGCAGTTGCAGGCGACACAGTTGTTAAGACTCTCGTTGCTGAATTCAAGGCTCTCGCAGCTACAGAAACAGACGCTCTTACTATTGCAGAAAAGCTTGCTCAGAGTGCAGCAGTTTCAGCTATCGGTCCCGCAGCTATGGAATTGGAACTTGAAGAAAACTATCTTTCAGGTTTTGATAATTACGAAGTAACAGGTTTTGACAAGTGCATCATGGTTGCTCCTATGATGGGTACAATTCCTTTCGTAAGCTATGTTTTCACTCTTTCTGAAGGCACAGATGCTGATGCATTTGTAAAGGGTCTTGAAGACAATGCTAACCTCAGATGGAACATCTGTACAGAAGCAGAAGAAATGGCAGCAGTTGCAGAAGGCAATTTTGTTTTCTTCGTAATGGCTCCCGTATCATTTGATGCATAATTTCTGACAAAACTGATAAAAATTATAATTCATCAGATGATTGAAATACATTAAAAAATGCCGGGCATATGCCCGACATTTTTTTATTTACAGATTACTGTTTGTCACTTCATTTCTTTATTCATAACGATGAAGGTCATTCTTTCCTGAATGCTTGCACCGCCGTGGCCTGTGCCTACACCGCCGTGGTCTGATGTGACGATAATGAGCCAGTCTTCGGCTTCATAGCTTTCTCTTGCTTCAATAGCTTTGATTACCTCATAGCCGTAATTTTCCTCTTCAGCAAAGCCGTCCTTGTATACGGGGTTGTTGAAGGAGAAGCCGTAATTGTGTCCTGCTGAATCAGTGTTTTCATAGATTGCAAATACAAAATCTGCACAGTCAGCCGATGTCACCTGAGCCATTGCAGCCTCGTGAACACCTTTGTTCGCATTATTTACACAATTGAATTCAACATCAAGATTATTCTCCTCGCAGTACTGCTTTTCAAGAAGGTATGTTGCGTTGTCTCTTGAAAAATGACCTTTCCACTTTGTTATGAAAACGCTGTTGTCAATTGTACCGTTTTCGACAAGGCTTGTCAGAAGTGTTTTCGGCTCAACCTCTTTTGTGATGTCATTGCCCGTAATGCCGTGCTCATCTGCCCATACGCCTGTGAGAATTGAGCACCAGCCGGGAGCTGTTGATGTTGCCTGAGTGTTTTTTTCAGGATACTGAACACCGCCGCAGTAAGCAAGATTGATTGATGCACCCGTGCTGAGAAGATAGCCTATTGCACCGTTATCCTGCTTTTCTGCAAGGATATCTGCACGGCAGCCGTCATAACCGATGATGATAACCTTTTTATCTGTTTTACCCTCGGGTAATTCACCCTCGAAGTGGTCTTTGATAATACCGTAAAGGTCTGTCTGGGGATATGCGGTTTCAATAGTATTTTCATAATTTACCGAAGCAACATTCTGTCTGTATAATTCTTCCGTATCCTTCGGGTCTGAATGATATCTTGTGAAATACAGTGCAAGTGCACCTGCAATAACGCCGAGTGCAAGGATAACTGCAACTATAATGATTATAATTTTCTTTTTATTTTTCATTGTGACCAGTCCTTTTATTTTGTAGTTGTGATGGATTCGTTTTCTTCATGACGCTCGGCTCTCATAACTTCAAGCTCACGGTACATCTGCTCTTTTCTTTCTCCCTCGACATCATATGATGTTTTGAGGATGATAGCTTTGAGAACGTTTGCAAGAGTATAACCGAAAAGAAGGAAGCCGAGAAGCCAGAGACATGTGTTCATATATGTAGGCTGAGCCTGCATTGTAGCAACAAGGTTACCCTCGTTTGATGACAGATAGCCGACTCTTGCAATCATAAAGGGGATTGCAATATCTCTTGCAGTGGTCAGGCCTGTTGTAATCCAGCCGGGAACAATACCCTGAACTGCTTCCATTCTTTCACCGCACTGCCATTCAAGGTAGTCGTAATACTCAACATTGAAGTGTGAGTTTGAAAGCTCCTGAATGCCTATACCGATACCGAAAATGAAATAGAATACATAGAAGAAAATACTGTTCCAGCCCTCGAAGAATCTTATTCCCATTTTTGCTTCGATAAAGCAGATACCGAAGAGTATGCCTGCTACAACGGGTGAATAGATACCGCAGAATTTGAGAAGCTTTGTGGCTTCATACTTCTTTGAGAGCTTTGTTGTGATGATGTTGCCCACAACAGTACCTACGGCAGTAGGAAGTGTGAGAAGAAGGTTCTTTGATGAGCCTACTGTGATAGCTGCAAGATATGTAGACATTTTGCCGAGCATTGCAAGGGTGTTTACCCACTGAATGCCCTGATATGCACGGTAGTTCTTATACTTGAAAAGTGAAAACAGTGCCTTGGAAACCTTGACCTTTTCTTTTTTGGGAAGCTCGATTCTTTCCTTGCAGAAAAGACCGCACATAAGGTTGCCGAACATTGTGACGGCTGCGGCAACAATGGCAAGTGTCATGTACATCTTGTTCTTGTCGTCACTGAAAAGACCGTAAACAAAGGTTGCAATGTATGCTCCGCCGTAACCGAGATAGTATGACAGCTGCCATATTGTGGCAACAAGCTTCTTTTCCTTGTGGTTGGGCGAAATAACCTGGACAATATTCTGTCCCATGTTGTTGAATGCATTGAATACTGTCTGACAGCAGGCGATACCGTAACGGAAAAGAATCATCTGCTGAACTGACCATCCCTCGGGAACATAGAAATAGAAAACTGTAAGCGTGAAAACGGGAATGAGACAGATAATATACCACTGACGGTATCTGCCCCAACGGCTTTTCCACTTCTGAACAATAATACCTGCGAGAGCACCGGCTATAAGACCTGCAATGGTTGTAATGGTTGTCTGTAAGGCAAGAATAGAAGCAATTTCGTCTGAGCTTACACCCACGGGGCCGAAATAGAGCTCATGCAGGAAAGCTGCAGCGAGAGTGCCTGTAAGGGTTGTGCCGAACATTCCGCCGACTCTTGCAAGTATGATACATACATACTCGAATTTTGTGATATGCTTTCCCTCATCGTGAGAGAGGGCACCCTGCGGAATTGCTGTTGCAGAGGTGTTTTTCTTTTTCATTTCTGTTCACTCCGTATGTTTAAATTTATTAGATATTAACATAATTTTTAAAATAAAACAAGGGAATAAGTGAAATTTTAATCTCTGCAGCATTGTTTTTGCAAAAAAATTATGATATACTTCTTTCCTGCAGACAATATAAAAGGAAAATATATATGAAAAATTATAAAAAGATTATTATTGTAATTACGGGGATTGCAATTCTTGTTACGGGAATCTTGTGTAAACAGGAATGGTTTCTGATGGCACCGCTGTTCATCTCGCTGTTTGTTATGGCGTTTCAGTCAGAGGCAAACCGTATAGGCGTGCTCATAGGTGCAGTCAATGCCGTATTCTATACGGGAACATACATTTACATGGGTGTTTATGCTTCGGCAGCGTCGGGACTGCTTTTCAGCTTTCCCATTCAGCTCATGACCTTTTTCCGCTGGAAAAAGAATGCCTACAAAAGCACCGTTCAGTTCAGGAGAATGAGCACAAAAGCAAGGATTCTGTTCTTTACTGGTGTTGCTGTTCTGTGGGCAGCTGTGGCAGCAGTGTTTTACTGTCTTAACTATGAATATGCACTTCTTGACAGCCTGACATTTCTTCTGGGCTTCATTGTGCCCGTTCTCACATGGCTCGCATACATAGAGTACACATATCTGTGGATAGTGTCGGCAGTGGTGGGGCTTCTGCTGAATGTGCAGATGGTGATTAACGATTACAGACAGACAACCTACCTCATTTACGGTGTCTATGCACTTTACTGTGTAGTAGGTGCATATATAAGCGTGCAGAAATTCTATAAGGAACAGCAAGGATTTAATTCCTAATTTCTGACTCCTGACTTTTGTCGGGCTCAGCCCGACAAATTACTGTTTAACCCTTTGTCCGTCTTCGCATATACTGTTAATGATACAATCCGCGGTATCATTGCAGTACGGGCGGAGCATTTTCCCTCAGAACAACCCGTTTTGTTTACCGCTTTACATAAATCGGTTGCATTTTTCTTAATGTTATGCTAAAATATTAAAGATATGAATCTTTTTTAAAGAAGTGGAGATATAAAAATGAAATTAGGTATAGTAGGACTTCCCAATGTAGGAAAAAGCACACTTTTCAATGCACTGACAAATGCAGGTGCACAGTCGGCTAACTATCCGTTCTGTACAATCGAGCCCAATGTGGGTGTTGTTTCGGTTCCCGATTACAGACTTGACAAGCTGGCTGAAATGTACAATCCCGTAAAATTCACCCCTGCAGTCATTGAGTTTGTTGACATCGCAGGTCTTGTAAAGGGTGCAGCAAACGGTGAAGGCCTCGGCAATAAGTTCCTTTCACACATCCGTGAGGTTGATGCAGTCATCCATGTTGTAAGATGCTTTGAAAACAGCGACATTGTTCATGTTGACGGCAGTATCGACCCCGTAAGAGATATCGAAACAATCAACTATGAGCTTATTCTTTCAGATATGGAAATTCTCGACAGAAGAATTGACAAGGACACAAAGGCTATGAAGGGGGACAAGTCCTTTGCAAAGGATGTTGAGTTCTTCAAGAGAGTCCGCAGTGCCTTTGAAGAGGGCAAGTGTGCAAGAGCAGTTGAGGTTGACGACGACGAAAAAGCTCTTCTTGACACAGTTGCACTTCTTACTGCAAAACCCGTTATCTATGCATGTAACATGAGCGAAGAAGATTTTGCATCTGATATCGAGTCAAATGCAGGCTATCAGAAAGTCAAGGAGCTTGCAGCATCAGAGGGTGCAGAAGTTCTTCCCATCTGTGCAGAGCTTGAATCACAGATTGCAGAGCTTGGTGCAGAGGAAAAGGAAATGTTCCTTTCAGAGCTCGGCATTGAAAAGGCAGGTCTTGACCTTCTTATCCAGAAGAGCTATGACCTTCTCGGTCTTATGTCTTACCTGACAGCAGGTCAGCCTGAGGTCAGAGCATGGACAATCAGAAAGGGCACAAAGGCTCCTCAGGCAGCAGGTAAAATCCATTCCGACTTTGAAAGAGGCTTCATCAGAGCAGAGGTTGTGTCCTTCGACGACCTTATGGCTTGCGGAACAATGGCAGTGGCAAAGGAAAAAGGCCTTGTCCGTTCAGAGGGTAAGGAATATGTTATGCAGGACGGAGATATCGTTCTGTTCAGATTCAATGTATAATTAACAATTTACAATGTACAATTTACAATGAATGTTGTTGATTGTACATTTCATTTCCGCTCGTGGCGCAGCCGGATAACGCAGCAGATTCCGATTCTGAAGATCGGGGGTTCGAATCCCTTCGAGCGGGCCAAAAAAGAGAGCATCACCGTCAGGTGGTGTTCTCTTTTTCCGTTCGGCGGGATTCGAACCCTGAGAGGGTGAGCACCGTTAAGAAAACAGTCCTGTGGACTGTTTTCAGGTGCGAAGTCCGAAGTGACTTGTCACGAGGACGGTGGATGCGAAGCATACACATCCCTTCGAGCGGGCCAAAAAATCCTGTTCTCTGAACAGGATTTTTTTATCCAAGCCGACAGGCTTGGTATATCATCAGCCCGTCAGGGCTGTATATCATCGCCGCATTGTGCGGCGTATATCATCACACCGAAGATGTGTATTCTGTCGGATTGATAATATGCAATGCTCCGCATTGATTATGCTTCCGTCGCAATAGAATCGCCTGCGACAAGAGTATTTGACATTTTATGTAAATTATTTTATAATAAATTCAGGTGGTGATATCATGAATAAGGTTAAAATTAAAGAAGTAATAACAACAGCAATAAAGTCAAAAGAAATATGCGGCGTATCATTTAAATATGATTTGAATTATCGTTATTATTTTCCGTTGTTGGTCAGTGATAAACTTTTTCTTTCTGCAAATGAAGATGATTTTATTTTAGACGGATTCACTGTAAGGCGTTTTTGCGATGTTAAAAAGGCAGAAATAAAAAATAACAGATGTGCAGAAATCACAAAATGTGAGGTTTGCTCTGATAAACTTCACGCACCTGAAATTGATATTACAGATTGGTACAGCACACTGACATCACTTTCAAAAATGAATATAAACATAATTATTGAAAAAGAAAATTCAGACTATGATAAATGTGAATTTGCAATAGGCAGAATAAAAAAGGTACTTAAAACAAAGGTTATTTTCAGTCATTTTGATGCAGATGGTATCTGGCAGGATGAAGATTATGAGATTCCGTATTCACAGATTACTTCAATTACTTTTGCGTCCCGTTATGTGGAGATTTTTTCAAAATATGTTTAATATATAAAATCGCAAAGAGGTTTTTTTATGAGCATGAATGAAAATAATTTTATAAAAAGTTTATCTGAACTTATCAGCAGTGATAAATTCAATAATCTTGCCGACAATCTTGAAAATCTGTTATCAGAAACCGATTTTCCGCCTGTTGACGAAAACGAAGCCTATTCGCAGATCACCGACAACTATTTTAAGTTAATAAAAAAACTTAAAATCAACAATTTCTCGACTTTCAGTTTTGAAGATTATTTTTATCCTCGTGTTGTCGTTATCGACGGTATAAAATATGATTTTGACGCTCTGTTTTCCCATAACGATTCATATGTATCTGAATGTCTTTGTGAGATTGACGCATTAATGGCGGATATAAACAAGGGTGAAACAGTCGTTTTAAAAGAAATTGAAAAAAGAATGAATGGATAAGCAAACACCGCCTTTCAGCGGTGTTTTTGTTATTCCTCAACCATTTTAATAAGTTCCTTAAACTCATCTGAAGCCTTGAATTCTTCCGACAGGGGATATCTGTTCAGGAGCAGGTGCTTTATTCTGCTTTTTGCGTTATAGGTGCTGCCGAGCCTGTTTTTATCAAACCTCTTCCCCTCAAACATCACTGAATGCATTGTTGTGACTGTATCCATGCTGTCAAATTCAATTGCAAGTGAGCACATTTTTCTGAAGCTTTCAATTGCTTTTTCATTTTCACCGAGCTTTGCATACCTTACACCGAGATGCCCGTAATTATACATCACCGTACACCACATTTTGCCGTAGTTGCCGTCGTCATAGACGAAATTCAGAAAGTCAAGCTCCTTTTGAAATGCTGAAATTACCCATTCGTCAGAAAATCTTCTGTCATAGAAAAATCCGTTATAATGAAAATAATGAGAATATACTGTGTTGAGCAGTAAAAATTGTTCTTCAAGAGTGTTTCTGATATTTTCGTCTTTTTCGGCACTGTCTTCGGGATAAAAACTGAACATCTCCCGTGAATCCCTCATATCGGGCATTTCGTTTATAATCTCCTGACACTTCTCCATATACAAACTGTCTTTTTTTATTTCATAAAGATTTCTGTAATGCTCAATTATGGCTCTTTTTGCTTTTATTCTTATTCTGTCATCGGTGCAGTTTTCCTGAATATTGTTGTAAATTGCTTTGATTTCAGAATCAACGGAAGCTTCATCCTCCGAAAAATGAACAAGGCAACTGAGATACCTTATAAGAATACGGAAATCGTTAGGGAATTTCTTTTTTAACGGAGTGATAATTACTGTCATCATTTTTCCGTCAGTCAGGTTGTCGTATTCCCTGAGCTTTGCTACGATTTCTTCTTCGTCTGCGGCTCTGTTGACACCGAGAAGCTCGTCAACGCTTACCCTGAAAAACGATGCGATTTCAGGCAGCATGGTTATGTCGGGATATGTGTCACCTCTCTCCCACTTGCTGACCGTCTGGAATGATACACCTAAAAATTCGGCAAGCCGTTCCTGTGTGAGATTTTTCTGTTTTCTTAAGCTTTTCAGATTTTCGCCGAAGTAAATGTTCATAAAATCACCTTTTAATTTATTCGGTACCGTGATTTAATAATATATCAACAAAGACAATAATTCAATAACTCATGTTGAGAGAATTTTTCTCCTAAGATGAGAAAAAGAATGTACAAACATCCCCTGTGACACAAATCACAGGGGAAAATTATTACTTCTGATAAATTCTTACATAATCAACAGTATAAGTTGCCGAGATATCCTTTTTTTGAAATCATCAGGTTTTCGTCACCATAATCTGCAAAAACATGACAACAGAACGGTGAAAATAACGACTATTGTTCAACAGTAATTTTATTTTTGTAGATTTTCACAAAGCATATTAATAATAATTGTTAAATATGTTGACAATGACACATTTTTTGGTTATAATATTATTACAATATGCTATAATAGAAATATGGTGATTCCAATGTTTTAATTTGATTTTTATGATTATTTATTAATATTTAGGAGGGAAAAATATGAAAAGAATTATTATATTTTTATTAGTACTTGTTATAACATCTCTTTCCGTTCATATAGAAATTCTTGCCATGGCATCAGAGGAGTCAATTGATGTAACACAATATACAGTAGAAGATTTAAAGACGATGTCTGCATCTGAATTTCGTGAACTTTTAGCGGCATTTGAAAGAGATTATGATCCGTATAATACATATAATTCAAATCCGATAATAAACAATAATCTTGAAATGACTAATATAATAAACAACAATCTTGTAGAACCTCTTTGGACATCAGGCACCACAAATGGAAATGAAACTGGCTCGCATGAAATAATAACCGCCAGAGCTTGTGCTGTTTTAACATCTGATATAGGTTTTTTTGGTGAAACATCTTCAGAAAAGATATTAATTGCACTTTCAATATCCCTCGCTTCATTATTACCTGATAGAGAATTATCAAGCATTGCTACTCTTTTTGCCGGCCATTTTTATAATCCATACACGGAACAAAATTTTTTAGATGAAACAGATAATACCGCAAAAACTAATGCTCACTATCATTTCATGCAAGCGGTTAACGCAAGCAATGTTGAGCAAACAGAGGAAAACCGTGCCGAAATGTATGAGCAATTAGGAAGATGTCTTCATTATTTACAAGATGCTTGTCAGCCCATGCATGCAACCAATTTTACTGCTACAAGTTCACCTGTTGGCGCACATTCAGCATTTGAAAATTTTGTTGATGAGCGTATCGATAATTATGTAGACGGTATAGACTCAATATATTCCTATAATTTCCATGGTGATGGTAATTTTAATTATGCAATACGAACGCCGGCATATTTTGTACAACAGGCAGCATTTATTGCATATGAATATGGAAACAGCACCAACAGAGATGACTCTCAGTATGGCAATATATGGAATAGTGTTGCAAATATTACTGTTCAGAATTCAGTTGCATTTTCCGCATTAATGATGTACTCATTTGCGCAGTTTGCAGACATTGAATTAACATAACCGAAGGAGGGGGATTATGAAAAAAATAAAAAATGGCATCTTTAACTTATTGTTGTTTTGTTTATCTGTCGGATTATTATATTTTTTCATAGCAGCATGTTCATATTTTAACATTATTCAGGATTTTTTGTACAACAATAATATTAACGGTTATTTTTATGATGACAGTATAATTCTTCCTATTGTTGTGTTTACTGCAATCTTCATTATAACCATTGCTTGTATCTGGTTATTTTTCAGGAAAGAAACAACAACTTCTTTCCGTATTTGTTTGACAGTAGCAACAATATGGAGTGTTATTGCATGGTTAATTAACAGCTACATCAATCTTGAGCTTTCAGAGAATCTGAAATTTTTAAGTTTACTCCCTATAACTGTATCAATTTTTTTAGTGGTGATGATATTCAAAGAATTAAAACAATGTAAAATAAAAAATGCTGACTAAAAACATCCCCTGTGACACAAATCACAGGGGAAATTTATTACTTCTGATAAATTCTCACATAATCAACAGTATATGTTGCCGATGCATCTTTGTCGAGTGTTTCAAGCACTTCGATAGCAGGAATTTCGAGAGAAACGATAACATCTTCTTCTACTTCGGAAACACCGTTGCCGAATGATGTTCTGCGTGTTTCAACACCGTTGATGTAGAAGATGTATTCTGTATCTGTCCATTCAAGGCCGTATGTGTTGTATTCGTCATAGATGTTGTTGCCCTTGAATGAGCCGAGGTTGTATGACTGGAATCCTTCTTCAACACCGTCAACACCTGCACAATGGATTGTCTGTGTGACTACGCCTTTGTTTGTTATTTCAGCTGTATTTGCTGACTCGAAAATGTCGATTTCAGCACCGCCTACACCGCCCTTTGAAATTGAAGCTGTGTAAGGAGCATCAGCCTGAATCCAGAATGCTGACCAGAAAGCGGGAGTTTCGTTGACCTTGCAACGGATTTCAAAATAGCCCTTGCAATAACGTTCTTTGAGCTTGATCATACCTGTATACCAGCCTTCGCCGTATGTACCGTCGGTCAGGTATTCGCCTGTCATAATCATTGTGCCGTCTTTTACTTCAACCTGACTTGCAGCATTGAAACCGCCTCTTCTGGGGCCGCTTCCTCTGTACTCCCAAACGTCTGTGTTGAGAGCATCGCCTTCAAATTCGTCTTCAAAAACAAGGCTGTAGCCTGTAAGGTCAAGTTCTTCACCACGGGGAGTAACGGGTGTATCAAGAATCACAAGGCCAAGCAATTCAATAATTGCCATGAAATATGCGCCCAGCTTCTGCAGCGAAAATGATGAGAAAAGGTCTTTCAGTATTGCGACCAACTGTTCAAAACCCCACATCTGACGGGGAGCGAGTTTAAGGACTTCCACAAGGAATGTTTCTAACATAAAATCCACCTCTTAATTCATTTTATATAAAAATTATAACCTTAAAAATAACCATATGTCAAGTATAATTTTCCAAAAAAGGAAATTGGCTCATTTTTGTCTTTTTTGTTGCATAAGTGAAGCCGGTGACACAAAAAGTTTACAAATTCTATATAGAAATTTTTTCATATTATGTTAAAATAATTTTAAATTTATATTAAAGGAGTGCTTTTACTTGAAAAACTCACTTAAAAAAGCAATTTCAGTTCTTCTTTGCCTGACAATGGTTCTCACCGTCGGCATTATCGGTGTTTCAGCCGAAGAAGCAGACTATTCCGTTAAGACAGACTGCAACGGTGAATGTGAATTCTATCCCACAATCATTGTCCCCGGTCTCGGTCAGTCAAACACATGGCTTGCAGACGATGAAGGAAACCTTCTCACAGACGATGCAGGCAACTACATCACAAGTTTCCCTGCTTATGTTCAGACAGGCAAACTTATAAAAACACTCGCTATCCCTGCCCTTACATCACTTTTCACTCAGAGTGATGCGGGTCTTTCAGAGGCTGCAAAACAGGCTGTATGGGATATTTTCGGTCATCAGGCATGTGATGAAAACGGTTTGCCCTCAGACAGAATCGTAACCGAAAGGTATTATCAGTCAACAGCCGACACTCCCGATTACGGTCAGGAAGAGGTTTTCGGTCATGTTCCCTTCAATCTTTATGAAACAACTCAGCCCCTTGACCATATGTATTATTTTGCATACAGCTCATTCGGCAACCACCTTGAGCTTGTTGACGAGCTTTACAGCTTCATTCAGATGGTTAAGGCTCAGACAGGTCATGACAAGGTAAACCTAGTTCCCCTCAGTCAGGGCGGTACACTTTTCAGCGGTCTTATAGAGTATTATCCAGAGGTTGTCAATGACCTTCACAAGATTATCCTTGTTGTTCCCGCACTTGACGGCTCAACAATCATCGGCGATATCTTCAACGACAGACTTTCATTCACGGACCCCGAATATCTTTACAACGGCTTCCTTGAAAACCTCGGTCTTCTTGATGAATTCACAGCAAGACTTATTGAAATTGCACTGCGAATTCTCCCCGACGAAGTCATCATGAGTGTTGTTGATGCTGCAGTTTCAACTCTTGTTGAGGATGTTATGACAACAAGCACAAATATGTGGGTTCTCTGTCCCTCAGATGACTATCCCACAGCCCGTGAAAAGTATCTTTCAACTCCCGAAAGAGCTGAGCTCAGAAGACAGACTGACATCTATTATCAGGCACAGCTCAACAGCAAGGCTAACATTCAGGGCCTTGTTGAAAACGGTGTTCAGGTATTCTGCTTCGTTGAATATGACACTCCTCTTATTAATGTAGGCACAAGCTGGAACACAGAAAACGGCGACTTCATCATTCAGACAGATTCAACATCAATGGGCGCATACTTTGCAAACTGCGGTGAAACACTTCCCGAGGACTATGTTCAGAAGAACACACATTGTGACAATCCTGACCATAACCATATTTCACCCGACAGAGTAGTTGACGCCTCTGCAGGTCTTCTTCCCGACACAACATTCTACTTTGACGAGCAGTATCATGAGCAGACAGCTCAGAATGATATTATTCTCAAGCTTGCTCTTGAGCTTATTGCAAGAGATGATGTAAAGGATGTATATTCATCACCCGATTTCCCTCAGTTCCTTGCAGGCAGAAACATTGCAAACATCAAAACTCTTATTGCAACTGCAGAAGCTGTTGACGCATCAAAGCTCTCAGGAGCAGATGCAGCAGAGCTTGCAGAAGCACTTGCAGGCGCAAAGGAAGTTCTTACAAGAACTGTAAGCTACGCAGGTGAGCTTGAAGAACGCGAAGCAAGACTCAACGAAATCCTTGTTAAAATCGGTGCTGTTGAAGCAACAGCTGAAAAAGACCCCGCAATGCTCAGAAAAATCAGCCTCTGGCTCTATGATAACTACGGCACAGACGGCTTCTCAGAGCTTCCCGCAGGCGCATTATCCGGACTTTTAAAAGAAATATTTTAAAGCTTACTGCACATAATAAATTACGGACCAACTACGGTCCGTAATTTTTTTTGCAAACAGTAATTTGTCGAGGTCTTTCAAATTCGCAATTGGAAATTCGCAATTCGCAATTTCGGAACACCTGACGGTGTTGGATTTATATAATTGTGAAATCAACCCGGTAGGGGCTGCCCATCGGGCGTCCGTTTGAGGGCTATGTAACTAACGTAGGGCGGGATGCCCTCATCCCGCCGATTTGTCGAAGACAAATTGGAAATCTTTGATTTCCACTATCAGATAAATCTAAATATTGAGTTTGTTGCAATAGAACGGTGTTCCATCGTTATTGCTCCATTACATTACGCAATCGGCGGGTTGAGGGCATGTATAGTGTAGTAACATAGTATACAAAAAGTGTAAGGACATAGTATACAGTTTTATGATAGAATAAAGGCAAATAAAATG
>JAFUIY010000062.1 GCA_017473925.1 Clostridia bacterium
CCGTTATTGCTCCATTACATTACGCAATCGGCGGGTTGAGGGCAACCCGCCCTACGAAGTTTGTTTTTATTTTGTATGAATATTCGATGAAAGAGCATTTCATTGTGCATTGTGCATTATGAATTATGCATTAAACAGTTCTACAAATTACTGTTTGTCAAACAAATGTAAATCTGCATCTGACGCATAATTCTGTTCTTTGATTTCTCTGAGTCTGTCTCTTGCCTGCTTCTGCTGTTTCTTGTATCTGTTATAGATTTTAAAAATATATACAAGCAGAACAATCAGTGCAATTATTGCAATGACGATAAATACGGGAGATGTAAAAATCGTTTTGATAATATAGCCTGTGAACATAAGTCCGTTACGGCTGACAGAATCACCTGCAACAAGGTTTACCTCGGCAATAACACTGTCTGCATATTTTATCTTTACAGTTCCGAGAACATCGCATTTTTCAACAGGAGCCTTAACATCCTGCTGAACATCAAGGATATATTCAAGGCTTGATTCATCAACAGTGCTCAGAAGCAGTGCCTGAATCTGCTTTTCGGGAACAAGCCTTACATGGTCAGCATCGGAAGACAGTGCAACAGGGATATCTGTTATAATATCAGAGGGCTCTGCAATGGTGGTCATTTTCAGCTCACGGACTGCCCAACGGAGCATTCGTCTTGCTTCATAAAGAGCTGTATTATCTGAATAACCGCAGCCGTCAATACATTCATTCGGGCATCCGAGGACAATTGCAATGTATGTATATGCATCCTTTGTGGCAACTACGGAAGCACAGCGCTTTGCTTCGTCAGTCATACCGACCTTGAAGCCCTTTGCATAGTCATAAAAATATCTTGAACCACGCTCTACGATATCAGTTCTTGTGTTGAGCTCCCTTGCATCGGACATGTTTGTTGCAGGAACGGTATAGTCAACAATAGCAGCCATATCAGCAATAACTGACAAGTTCATTGCATACTTTGTCAGCAGATACATGTCGTTTGCACTTGTATATTCACCCTCCTCGTCAAGACCGTGAGGATTTGTGAAATGAGTATTCTTACAACCCAGCTCCTTCGCAAGGTCATTCATCATCACAACAAAATCATCAATTGTTCCGCCCACATACTCAGCAAGAACATTTGCCGCATCGTTGGAATTTTCCATCATCATGCAGTACATCAGATTTCTTACGGAAATCTTCTCTCCTGCCTTGAGACCGCTGTTTGCAGAACTGACATTTTCAAGAGGTGCGAGTGATGATTCCGTAACAGTGACGGTTGCATCAAGGTTTTCACAATTTTCGACAACAACAATTGCCGTTGCAGTTTTGACAAGCGATGCACACTTGAGCTGTTTATCGGCATTCTGAGAAAAAACGGTTGTACCCGTATCAACATTAATAAGAAGATAAGCATCTGAACGCATATCCTCAAGATTCATATTATAATAATCTGCCGATGCAGAGAATGAAAAACAGGGTAAAAGAGCCAATATAAAAATAATTGTAAAAATTATTGTTTTTTTCATAGACACACCCACCATATTAGTGCTATAATATAATTAATTATACAATTAAACAGCACAAATGTAAATATAAATCAGTAAATTTACGGAGGAAAAATAATGGTATACATTACCGGTGACATACACGGTGACCTTTCAAGGCTTTCACCTGACAAGCTCAAGTTCATGAAAACCCATGATACACTTATCATCTGCGGTGATTTCGGTTTCATATGGGATGATTCAAAAAATGAAGATAAAATTCTCAGAAATCTCGGCAAACGCAAATACAACATCTGTTTTGTTGACGGCACACATGAGAATTTCGATATCCTGAATAAATTCCCTGCCGAGGACTTCTGTGAGGGAAAAGCAAGAAATATAACAGGTAATCTCTATCACCTTATGAGAGGGCAGATTTACACCATCGAAGGAATGAAGGTATTCACAATGGGCGGAGGCGAACTGCCTGAAAGCGAATTCCGTCATGAGGATGAAGACACAGAGCATCCCGAGCTTCCCACAAAAGAAGAACTGCTCGCAGCGATAAACCGCCTCGAGCAGGTTAATTTCGATGTAGACCTTATAATCACCCATGAGCCTCCCTCAAAAACAAGAGAGTTTCTCCTTATGCAGAAATATGAGCAGTTTTCCGTTACGGCACTCAATGCATTCCTTGACGAGCTTGCAGTGCAGTGCAAATACAAAAAGTGGTTCTTCGGAAGCATGCACACCGACAAGTTCATTTCAGCAAATCAGATTGCCGTTTTCAGAAACTTCATCAATGCAAGAACGGGCATGAAGGTTTAATTGTATTTTTTAAGAATATCCACAGCCGTAGCCGAGGTAAAATTGCCGGGAGTACGGCTGAAATTTTTTACGGGGTCTGTCCATCTGTTTTCATATTCTGACATCTGCTCATCGTTTATCTCTATATTGATATCTGCAAGAACATCAATGAGATTACAGAGTGTATCACAATCCATACCCATTATGTCAAAGAGCTTCTGTGCTTTTGAGGGCATGTTTTCCGCAGATATCTTTATAAAATCGGGAATGAATGCTGCACATGCTCTGCCGTGAGCAATGCCGAAATCCTCTGTCAGGATGTAGCCCATTGTATGAGGGAAGCATGTACCTGTTATATTAAGGCACAGACCTGCAACAAGAGAAGCCATGTAAAGCTCCTCACGAAGATTTTCATCCGGCATTGTCTTATTACTGAAAAAATGAAGAAGTCCCGTTCTGAGCATACCGAAAGCCTTTTCGGCGTAAACATCGCTCAGGTCGTTGGCTGTTGATGAAAAATACCCCTCAACAGCATGTGCAAAGGCATCAAGTGCCGTTGAAACAGTAACGGAATAAGGCATTGTCATGGTATATGTGTAGTCACAGAATGAAACAACGGAATAGCAATCAGGACCCGATATACTCTTTTTAAGCCCCACACTGCTGTCAGTAAGCACCGAAACACCGGTCACTTCACTGCCCGTACCCGAGGTTGTACCCACAAGTACAACGGGAAGAGCCTTGTTGTCATATTTTCTCAGATAAATGTCAGCAGGTGAAAGACAAGGATTTGAAGCATAAATCGCAATTGCCTTTGATGCATCAAGGGGTGAGCCTCCTCCGATACCGATTATGAAATCAGCATCAATGCTCCTTGCACACTCTCCTGCTCTGTGACAGTCTGCAGTCTGTGGGTTTTCAGTTATGCCGTCGAAGACAGAATATGATATACCCAGCTTTTCAAGTGCTGAAACAACATCAGTGAGAGCACCGCACTTTTTTGCAGAATTACCACCGGTGACGATAAGACAGGATTTGCCGAACTTTTCAAGCAATTTATAGTTTTCATTAAAACAGCCTTTTCCGCTGATAATCTGTACAGGCATGTATGAATTTATTGTCATCAGGACATCTCCTTTTGATAAATCAGAATTTGTCAATGAACAATTTACAATTTACAATGTACAATAATTTACAAAAAACCGCCTGTATCGCTGCATCTGCACGATTGTAAATTGTACATTGTACATTGTTAATTGGTTCGACAAATTACTGTTTGTAACACAAAAGACCGGATTACCCGGTCTTTTTATATTGATTGAATTATATTGCTCTGACTGCAACTACGCCGTCAACAGCCTTGACTGCTTCAACAGCATCGTCCTTTACACCGTCAACAATAACATAGCCTACATCTTTTCTCACAGCTGAAACAGCATCGTCACTGCCTGCTGCCGCAAGAACTGCAGCACTTACATCACCCTTGGTAATAACCGCAATTCTCTTGCCGCCTGTCATATCCTTTGAAATGCAGGGAAGATTTACAGAATTTACAACATTCCCCTTTTCAAGGTATTCAGCAATCTGATTGACTGCCATAACAGCACAGTTTTCTTCTGATTCGGGAGTTGATGCACCGAGATGAGGAAGTGCAATAACACCGTCGAGGCAGAGCTGTTCATCTGTGGGGAAATCTGTTGCATAAGCTGCACACTTGCCGCTCTTGATTGCTTCAACGATTGCTTCGTTATCAACAAGACCGCCACGGGCAAAGTTGAGAACTCTTACGCCGTCCTTTGCCATTGCAAGTGTTTCCTTGCCGACGATGTTCTTTGTTGAATCTGTAAGAGGAGCATGAACTGAGATATAGTCGCTGTTTACGAAAATATCATCGAGCTTTGCTGTAACAGTAACTGCTGAATCAAGCATTGCTGCACCCTTGTCTGAAAGATAGGGGTCATAGCCGATAACACTCATACCGAGTGCAACTGCAGCATTACATACCTTGATACCGATAGCACCAAGACCGATAACACCGAGTGTTTTACCCATAATTTCGGGACCTGCAAAGTTTGACTTGCCCTTTTCAATCTTCTTGCTGATTTCGTCTTCGCCCTTGAGTGTTCTGCACCAGTCAATTGAAGGAACAACTCTTCTTGAAGCAAGAAGAAGACCGCAGATAACAAGCTCTTTAACAGCGTTTGCGTTTGCACCGGGTGTATTGAATACACAGATGCCCTTTTCTGTGCAAGCGTCAACAGGAATATTGTTGTAGCCGGCGCCTGCTCTTGCAATTGCAAGAACTGATGCGGGAATTTCCATTTCATGCATTGATGCTGAACGGACGATTACTGCGTCGGGAGCAGCAAAATCGTCACCGCAGACATATTTAGCTGCATCAAAATTTGAAAGTCCTGATGCTGAGATTTTATTGAGAGTAAGAATATTAAACATAATTATGCATTCTCCTGTTCAAATTTAGCCATAAACTCAACGAGCTTTTCAACACCTTCAACAGGCATTGCGTTGTAGATTGAAGCTCTCATACCGCCTACTGAACGGTGACCCTTGAGGTTGACAAAGCCGTTTTCTGTAGCTTCCTTGATGAACTTTGCATTGAGCTCTTCGCTGTCCGTTACGAAAGGAACATTCATGAGTGAACGGTCTTCGGGAACAACAGTACCCTTGAACATCTTTGAGCTGTCAAGGAAATCGTAAAGAATCTTAGCCTTCTTTTCGTTTCTTGCCTTCATAGCTTCGAGACCGCCCATATCCTTGATCCATTCAAGAACAAGCTTTGTGATATAGATATTCCAGCAAGGAGGAGTATTGTAAAGTGAATCGTTATCAGCCATTATCTGATAGTTGAGCATTGTGGGAGTGATATCTCTTGCCTTGCCGAGCATATCCTCACGGATAATACAGATTGTAACACCTGCGGGAGCTACGTTCTTCTGAGCACCGCCGTAAACCATAGCAAACCTGCTGATATCAAGGGGCTCTGAAAGGAAGCATGATGAAACGTCAGCGATAAGGGGAACATCACCTGTATCGGGAAGCTCATGGAAGATTGTGCCGTAAATTGTGTTGTTCATACAGATGTAAACATAGTCTGCTTCGGGGTCGAAGTCAGCCTTTGTTGTCTTGGGAATGTATGAGAATGTCTTATCAGCTGAAGAAGCAACTGCTCTTGCTTCGCCGTACTTTGCAGCTTCCTGATAAGCCTTCTTTGCCCACTGACCTGTGATGATGAAATCAGCCTTGCCTGAGCCGTTCATGAAGTTGAGAGGGATGGCCGCAAACTGAGTTGAAGCACCGCCCTGTAGGAAAAGAACCTTGTAGTTTTCAGGAATATTGTAAAGCTCTCTGAAAAGCTTTTCTGTGTCCTTGATGATTGCATCAAATATCTTTGAACGGTGGCTCATTTCCATAACGGACTGTCCGCTGCCTTCGTAATCGAGCATCTGCTCTGCTGCCTTTTTAAGTACCTCCTCGGGAAGCATTGAGGGTCCCGCTGAGAAATTGAATACTCTTGCCATAATAATGACCTCCAAAAAACAATAATATTTTTCCAAAATAAAATTTGTTATAATTTTAACATATCCTGAATAAAAAATCAACGATTTACAAAAACAAGTTCAACAAATATATTCAATATATTTTGTTTATTATATTGAAAATTTAAACATTTAATGATATTATAAACAACTGAAAAGAGGTAATGATCATGTCTGAAACCTACAATAATATATGCATAACATCAGTCACAAAAACCATTTGCGATTTATCCGGTGTAGCATCATGCGACAATATTGATGCACCGAATCCCGTTATTATGGCTCTTGCTGAAAAGAAGCTCGGAAAAGAAAAGCTTGACAGAGCTGTTTTATATAATCCCGATGCTGTAGCACTGTGGCTTTATCAGAAATACACCGGTCTTTTTACGGAAGCAGCAATCAGTTCGGATATTGCACTTCCCATGCTCTCCGTAATGCCCAGTGTGACTCCCGTCTGCTTTGCATCAATGTACACGGGTGTTCTTCCTGAAATCCACGGTATCAGAAAATACGAGAAGCCTGTTCTTAAAACAGATACTCTCTTTGATTATTTTATTAAAGCAGGAAAAAAATGTGCAATTGTTTCAACTGAAAGAGACTCAATTTCAATGATTTTCCTGGAGCGTGAAATGGATTATTTCATCTATGACACACCCGACAAGGTAAACAAAAAGGCACTTGAGCTGATTGACGAGGATAAATATGACCTCATCGTCATATACAACGGAAACTATGACGGGACAATGCACAAACACGGCCCCGAAGCAGAGGAATCAATAAAAGCCCTTGTACATAATATTGATGCATACAAAGCTGTTGCACAGGCAATTGAAGAAAAATGGACACATCATAATGTGCTTTACGGCTTCATGCCCGACCACGGCTGTCATGAAATTGACGGTGAATGCGGCTCACACGGGCTTGACATGGAAGAAGACATGAATATCATTCATTTCTACAAAATCAGAAAAAGGTTATGATTTTTATGGCAGATTACAATAATGATATTTTTATAGCAAAAAAGATTGCAGAAAAAGTTTCAGAATACAATGGTTCAACTTATTATGTAGGCGGCTTTGTACGAGATGAACTGCTGAATAAAAGCAATAAAGATATTGATATTGAAATTCACGGAATAACCCCTTCTGCGGCAGAAGAAATACTTGATTCTGTCGGAACAAGAATAGCCATCGGTGAGAGCTTCGGTATATACAATCTCGCAGGTTATACCATTGATATTGCAATGCCCAGAAAAGAAACAGCTATCGGAACCGGGCACAAAGATTTTGATATATTTGTTGATCCGTTTATCGGAACATATAATGCTGCAAAAAGACGGGATTTCACTATCAATGCCTTGATGAAAAATGTGCTTACAGATGAAATAATTGACCATTTTGGCGGTAAAAAAGATTTGAAAGACGGAATAATCCGCCATATAGACAATACAACTTTTATTGAAGACCCTTTGCGTGTTTTAAGAGCAGCACAATTTGCAGCCCGGTTCGGTTTTTACATCGCAGATGAAACAACAGAGCTCTGCCAAGGAATACCACTTGATAATCTTTCTAAAGAACGAATTGAGAGTGAATTATGCAAAGCATTATTAAAAGCAGAAAAACCTTCAATTTTCTTTGAAGCTCTGCGAAAAATGAACAAACTTGACGAATGGTTCCCTGAACTGAAAGCTCTTTCAGACATCAGACAAAATCCCAGATATCATAAAGAAGGTGATGTCTGGACACATACTATGATGGTAATAGATGCCGCAGCAAAATACCGTGACAAAGTCGAATATCCCGAAGGTTTTATGGTTTCGGCAATCGTTCACGATTTCGGCAAAGCTGTTTGCACAGAGGAAGTAAACAGCGTAATTCATTCATATAATCACGAAAAAGAAGGCGTGGCTGTTGCAAAACAATTTCTTAACAGAATAACAAGCAGTAAGAGACTGAAAAAATATGTTCTGAATATGGTCGAAATGCACATGGCACCTAATGTCATTGCCAACAATCAATCATCCGTAAAAGCTTCAAACAGGATGTTTGACAAATCAGTGAACCCACAGGACCTCATATACCTTGCTGCAGCAGACGATGAAGGAAGAATATCCGAGAGCACAGCCTCAACAAATACTGAGTTTCTGTTGTCAAGATATGAAATCTTCAAAGAAATCATGAACAGACCTTATGTTACTGGTTCAGACCTTATTGAAGCAGGATTAAAACCGGATAACAATTTTACACAGATTCTTCAATATGCACATAAACTCAGACTTGCAGGTATTGAAAAAAAATCAGCTCTCAAACAAACGATTTCTTATGCAAAAAAATTGAAATAATATTTACATTTTCAATATGAGACTGTATAATAAATTCAGTATTAATTTACGGAGGACATAAACATGGACAATAAAAAGGTAATTGCCGTTATCGGATGCGGCAGAATTGCAAAAAATGCACACTTCCCTGCTTTTTCTGAAATGGATAACATCAGAATAAAATATGCATGTGACCTTATCATTGAAAAAGCTGAATATTTCAAGGAAACATATCCCGAAAAGGTTGAGAATGTTATCACAGACTACAAGGTGGCTCTCGCTGATGAAGAGGTTGAAGCAGTATTTGTTCTGACTCCAAACTATGCTCATTACACAGTAACAATGGATGCTCTGAAGGCAGGCAAGCATGTTTTCTGTGAAAAGCCCATCACAATCAACTACGCCCTTTCAAAGGAAATGGCAGACGAAGCAAACAAGCAGGGCAGAATGCTCAACATCGGCGTCTGCAACCGTTATCACAAGTCTGTTGAAAAGCTTGAACAGCTCAACCGTGAAGGTAAATTCGGCAATCTTTATCATGTATACTGTTCATTCAGAAGCTTCCGTTCAATCCCCGGTCTCGGCGGTGCTTTCACAACAAAAGAGCAGTCAGGCGGCGGTGTTCTTATTGACTGGGGTATTCACTTCCTTGACCTTATTCTCTACATTCTCGGTGGCGCAAAGCTTACAAATGTAACATGCGATACTTACAACGAAATGGCTAAGGATATGAAGTCATACAAGTATGAATCAATGTGGGCAGAAGATACAGCTGATGTGGAAAACGGCACAAACGACGTTGACGACCTCGTTTCAGGCTATGTCCGTACAGACAAGGCAAGCATTTCCTTCAACGGTGCATGGGCACAGAATATCGGCAAGAATGAAATGTTCATCGACTTTCTCGGTGACAAGTGCGGTGCAAGACTTGCTTACTGCGGTCATTTTGAACTCACTGACGGCTCAACACTTGAGACAACAAAGGATGAATACGATATTCCCGATATGTATCTTGCAGAAGACCGTGACTTTATCGACTCAATCGATTCAGGCGAAAAGAAGAGAAACCACATCGACTATATTCTCGAAAGTGCAAAGCTTCTTGATACACTCTATAAGTCAGCTGATGTAAGAAAAGAAATCGAGCTGTAAAAAAGTTAATTATATAACATAAAGAAACAACAGTCCTTATCATCAGGGACTGTTGTTTTTTATCAGATGCTTGTTGCAATTATACTTGCACAAATCTCTTTATTAATAAAATCTGTTGCGATAATACCGTAATATTTTTGTCTGAAATCATATTCAAGGATTTTTTTGTTTATGTATTTCACATTTATCCTCGGCACAAAAATCCTTGTACAGCTAGTGTAACAGATATTGAACTCATTTTCCGAAAGGTCACTTTCAAGGAAGCGGGTCACGGTCTGCCATTTGTATCTGCCTTCTGTTTTATAGGAATCCTGAACAAGCATTGCGCCATAAACCGTTCCGTCAAGCTTTTTCAGTTCTCCCATTCTCCAGTCATCGACATTGTATGTGCCGACATAAGGATATGAAGTGAAATCAATTCCCGAATTCTCATCGGTAAACTTTTCTTTATCAACGCTGACGGCCCTGAGAAGAACTATTTTGCCTCTTGCTTCACCCAATGTAGGGATTGCATTTGAGTGATACCATTTTTCTGATACATCTTTTATAAACTTATCGAAAAATGTTGTAAAAAACAATTCTCCCGTATGGCTTTCGGCTTCCTTAAGCTGAAATAGTATTGTTTCCGTTGGATTTTCGTTCAGGAAATCAAGACATTCCTTTACGATATCCTCAGCAGTAAGAATCTGATTCCAGAAGCCTTTTTTCTTTCTGCAGTAGCATATGCTGTGATTTGCAAGAAGCTTATCGCCGACAAGCTTAAAACGGAAATCAAAATATCTTACTCCTGCACGGAGCTGCTCGGTAACGGAAAGCGTCTGTGTCTGACTTATAAATCCGAAATCCACATAACGGCAGGCACTGTCATGAGTGCCGGGCATATTTATCCCCGTGATTTTTACATCATCAGGGATTTTTTTCATCCAGTTTTTCATATTATCTGAGAATAAGTGTTGCATCATAATCTGAAATGCCGTAATTACCTACAGAATGTTTCAGAAGCTCATACATATCAATTTCTTCACCCTGTGAGCCGTGAAGCTTCTTGTTGAGAATTCTGAAAACAGGCCTGAGTCTTCTGAATACCTTGAGCACGGTATCACCCTCGGGAGTGCCCTCAACAAAGGGCTGGTCACCCTCAAAGGCATTTCTTGCAATATCAACAACAAAGTCAATAAACTTTCTGTCTTTTATGTCCTTATGAGCTTTTACAAAGAAGAAGCGTGCAACCTTTCCGACTGTCAACGTGCTGAGTTTTTTGCCGACAAAAGAAACAATCTTATGAAGCCTGGGCTTATCTCCGCCGAGTTTACGAAGACTTCTTCCCGGATTTGTTTCCATGCAATAAACAATCATTCTTATCATGCTTTCAAACTGGTCCCGTAGATAAGTCTTGCAGTCCTTACCCTTTGTATCCCATTTAAAATCGGGTACGGGAATACTCTTTATTGCAACTGTATTTTCGTCTTCAATTGTACACAATCTCATAAATGCGGGACAGCCGATAAGTGAGCCTGTACACACATCATAGAACTTATTGCCGTTTTCTGTTTCAACAACATTGATGCTCTGATTATGCATATGTCCCGTAAAGATAA
This sequence comes from Clostridia bacterium, assembly GCA_017473925.1. Taxonomy (GTDB): domain Bacteria; phylum Bacillota; class Clostridia; order Oscillospirales; family Acutalibacteraceae; genus UBA1081. Next base: position 10,920 of record JAFUIY010000062.1, read on the forward strand.
GATGCACACCGTTATCGGCAAGGAGTGTGTAAAGCTTCTTGCTCTCCTTCTGCCTTGCATCACCGATAAGAGTGAGAATAGGCTGACCGGGAAGCACGGGATAATGCTCCATTGCAAACATCATCTGTCCGTCTTCCTTTGCTTTGTCCATCTGTTCTTTTGCCCATGCAAGAAGTTCATCTGTATAAGCAATATTCTTCTTTTCTTCGCTGTCGTTACAGAGAACGAGAAGTCTGATACCGTCGGCAAGCTGAGCTACATAGGAAAGATTTTCTCTGTAGAATGAAATTGCCTTATCATAGCCGAAATCTCGGTAATAGTCATAAAGGTCAGAGAATTTCACGCCCTCAACATGCTGTCTTCCATCTTCGGTATATTCAAAGGGATTCGGCTCAATATCGTGACCTGCAGTAACGACATAGACATCCTTCCCTGCATCTTTGAGCTTACCCAGAAGCTGTACAAACTCCTCATGACTTGCTTTTTCACCGTTGAATGAAAGGTCGCCTGCAATAAGGATTGTGTCTGTCTCGGTCTGATTTGCAAGATAGTCAAATGCTGCATCATTTATGTACGGAGTCTCGGCATAGCATTTCTGCTCAAAATCCATGAACTCCTCATAAGGCTTGCCGCTTGCAGAAAGACTTTTTGCAAAATAATGAGTGTCAGTTATGACAAAAAACTTAAAGGGCTTCATTCTCTTCCTCCGCAACAAAATCTGATGTACGGCTGTTCTTTCTCATTTCAACAACCGCATTGTGTATATCTTCTTTTGTCTTACCTGTGAGTTTATAGAAGAAGAAAGGCACACCTGCAAGGAACATCATGATGCCGTGCACGATTGTGTAGAAGAACAGAAGAAGAATCTTTGTTTCAAATGTCTGTTCGGGAACAATATTGCTTCCGTCAACGGGAGGAACATAGTGGATGATTGAGTTGTCACCGTAAAGGACAAGGGGTGCAAGTGTGCTTGCGATAGTACCGCTTATGAGTGTGCCGATTGAAATAACAAAGGGCATAGAAGCGTCAAGTCTCTTACCTGTTTTAAGCTCGATATCTTCAAGAACGTCAGCCTGGAACATTGAAGGAAGAAGGTTTGATGCACCGAACTGAAGACCGATGAGGAAAAGGAAAGCAACAAACACAATCATAAGAATTGTATTTGGATTCCTGAAATAGAAGTAACCTACCGTGAAAGCAATACAGTTTGCTGTTACAGAATAGATACCGCTTGCAATATAGAGGACTCTTGCATTGAACTTCTTGAGAAGGAAGTTGATAACAAGCATACCGACGGCTGTACCGATACCTACGGGAAGAACAAAGATAATCTTCTTTGAAGCAGAACCGAGAACGGCAATTGCAAGGAATGTTTCCATATATGTAGCAATACCTCTGAAGCTCTTGAGGAACTCTGAGAATATGATTGTCCATGCGTATTTATTGCTGATAATATCCTTGAAGCCTTCGAGAGGATTCTTTTTCTCTGCAGTATAAGGAATTCTTTCCCTTACAACATTCATGCCGAGAAGAACAGTTATAACACCTGCAACACCGCAGATTGCAGCAGAAATTATGTACTGAAGCCCTTCGTTATCTTTCCAGATAGCACCAACAACAAGAAGAACGACAAGAGGAGCTGAGTTACCTACAGCTGAAGAAATACTTCTGAATGAAAGAAGCTGGTCACGCTCTTTCATATTGGGAGTCATAACATTGGCAATCATATTGATTGAATTACCGAATGTGCATATAAGTCCCCATGCAATATTGATTGTAAGAACATAAATGATAAGTGTTGTTCCTGCAATACCTTTGGGTGCAATGAAATTAAGCATAAGGACAATAAACATGGGCAATGCAATTGTCAGAACAATAGGTCTGAACTTACCCTTTTTGCCCATTTTTCTGCCGTCAATATACATAACGATAAAGAAATTAAGAATAAAGCATGAGATACTTGTGACTGCAGAACAGAATGCGTTTGTTTCCTCGGGAAGACCGAGAACATTTACAAGGTAAGCATTTCTGTTACCTCCGACCATACCTGTCATCATTGTGTAGAAGAACACACCTGCAAGGTACAGTATCCATTCCTTGGATTTAAGATATTTTGTTTCAGTTGCAGAACCGCTCATCTGCATCATCCTCCTGTCAATCTGCACAAAAAAAGCACAGATAATTTCTTTTTATGATTATAACATTATCTATATAACAAAATCAACAGTAAAAATATTAATATTTGTTCTGAAAAACTTTCAAAAGTACTGTTATTTGGACATATATAATGTTATAATGTAATTGCCGATACAGAAAGAGGTGCTTTTCAATGCCAAGAACAGAATCACAGAAGCTCAAGCTTATCAGAATAGCACAGTATCTTATGGAAAAAACAGATGAAAACCATTCTGTTTCAACTCAGGATATTATAAACATGCTGGCAGATAACGGAATCAATGCAGAAAGAAAGAGTATATATTCAGATATTGAAGCCTTACAGAATTTAGGCATGGACATAAATGTCACAAGAGGCAGAAGCGGCGGCTTCAACCTCCTTTCAAGGGATTTCCAGATTACAGAGCTCAAGCTCCTTGTTGATGCAATACAGTCTTCAAGATTCATCACCCAGAAGAAGAGCTATGAGCTGATTAAAAAAATCGGGAATCTCGTCAGCGAACACGACCGTAAGGAGCTTGAAAGAGAAGTTTTCATCGTAAACCGTATCAAGAACGAAAATGAATCAATCTATTATAATACAGATAATATTTATTCTGCCATTCACAATGACAGACAGATTTCATTCCTTTATTACAACTACGGTCCCGATAAGAAAAAGAAGTATCACAACGGCGGCAACCCTATAATTGTCAGTCCCTTTGCACTTCAGTACGACAGTGAAAAGTACTATCTGATTGCATATGAATCAAAATCAGCATTAATCAAGCATTACCGTGTAGATAAAATGGACAAGGTAGTGATACTGAATCAACCTCGTGACGGCAAGGGCTATTTCAGGAAGTTTGACGTCGCTGCCTACTCGAACGCGACACTGAAAATGTTTTCAGGCAAAATTGAACCCGTTACACTCAAGTGTCCGGATAAATTTGCTGGTGCTGTTATTGACAAATTCGGCAAAAAGGTTAAATTTATTCCCACGCCTGACGGCGAATACTCAGTAACTATTGAAGCCGCACTCACTCCCACACTGTATTCATGGGTTTTTACCTTCGGCGGTGAAATGACAATAACTGCCCCCGAAAAGGCAGTAAAAGAATACAAAGAGCAGCTGATGAGTGCATTGGAAAGACTGTAAACAGTAATTTATCGGCTCGATGCCGATAAATTACTGAGTGATATATTTTCCTGCGGAAAATGTGATATATCCGTCTTCGACGGATGTGATATATTTGCTTCGCAAATGTGATATAATTTGCCTTCGGCAAATTGTTTCGGAAGCCCTGCGGGCTTGGATTATAAAATTTTGCATTATGCATTTTGCATTGTGCATTATCCCGACAAATTCTGATTATAACAAAAACGGAACTGTTTTCAGTTCCGTTTTATCATTTTATTCTGATTTATCAAGTATTTCCTGCACACCTATTGCAGCTCTGCCTGCATCACCGCTGTAAAGAGGATATGCATGGTCGCCGAATTCGGCATTGTAAGACTTTGCATAAGTAATGACTCTGTCCTTGTCATTCATTTTTGCAGCAGCCATGACAACTGAGCCCCAGCAGAATTCACTGTTGAAATTGAGATTCTCCCAATCATGATGTGCACAGAATTCCTTATAAAGATTCTTGGCTCTTTCTGTTTCGGGAGAGATTACACCGCAGCTGATAGCAAAAAGCTGTGATGTGGCACCGGGATAGAAGGAATCCCATGAGAATTTCGCAGCAACAGTGCCTGTCTGTGTAAGGGCTGTCTGATAATATTCCTTGTTATAATCCCACATCTTGCTTTCAATAGCCTTACTGACCTTTGACGCTGTATCTTTGCAGATTTCAAGAGTATTGTTATATGCGCTGTCTGCAGGACAGATAACCTTTTCAAAAAGCTCTGCACCGTTGACTGCACCCTCATAAACCTCACTGTTATCCATAAGGAACTTGATTTTATAGTCAGGGCAGGCAAATGCAAGGCCGTTATGCATTGTTGCTGTCATTGCATTCACAACACGGGATATTTCATTTTTCTTTAAAATCAGGTATTCGGCATCACCTGTTTTTTCGTAGTATTTGTTAAGTGCTGTAAGTAAAATTGCAGCATATGAGTCACTTGAATCGTACTTTCTGGGATGCATTCTTTCGGCTGTAACAACACCGTTTTCAACAGTAACTATATGGTCATAAATTGTACCGTCAATACCTGCATAGTCTGTTTCAGATGTATTCAGATGTGCAAAATGCCAGTCGAAATATTTCTTTACTTCATCGGCATAGGTTTCGGCATCGTCAAGAAGTGCAATAACTGCATAGCATGAGAAATAGGGATTTACAGTCAGCTCTGCATCGGGATTATATGTCATGGGGATTGCACCGTTTTCAATCTGATTACCTGCAATATATGCTCTTTCAGTTTCAACGAAATCTTCAAGCAATTCTCTTTCCTCAGCGGTAAGAGTGTATTCCGGAAGAGGAGAAGTCTTAAGGTCGGGTGCATCAAAGGGTATTCCGAAGAAGCTGAGAATTGAATAAATGAAAGCCATAAAAAGAGAAATAAATTTTTCCATGGTATGTCCTCCGTTTTTTTATTTATTATATCATATAATAAAAATATATCTGCATTACCACTCGTACTTTACAGCTTCACCGTCAATCAGCCAATGAGACGGTGTTCTGTTTTCAAAGATATCAACGGGACGGATATCATGCTTATTCTGAAAAATATTATAAGCCTCTTTCAGGTCCTTTTTCTTATCCTCACTGATGTCATAGGGAGCTGAAATAAAAAGAGGAGTGTTGCTGTAAGAAAGCAGATGAAGCCACTGACTGTTTTTCTCCCATGGGATGTTATCACCGAGAATGCCGACACAGTCAGCATCACACATGTAGAAATTTCTGTTCTGTGCAAGACGGAATGCAAGTGTGTTCACGCCCATTTTTGTTGTTCTGTTCCATTCCCTGCCGCTTGTGTCATCGCCTGTTCTGTTAAGCTGGACAAGACCTGCACAAAGGTGAGAAACTGTATTACAGCCTATAATGAGCATATCTCCGCATGCTTCTTTTACAAGAGTGTAGAAATCAAGGGTGATTTCTGCATTTGTTTTCGTTTTATCGTAGAAATGCCATCCGTCGATTTTGGTAATCACACTGTCAAGCTGACTGCCGTAGTTGCCGAAAAGGTCAACGGTTGAGAAGTCATGCTTCATCATTTCATAGCCCCAGCCTTTTATACGATCAATATCTGCCTTTATAAAAGACTGTGTATCGGGATGTGTGGGGTCAAGATATTTTCTCTCACCGTTTCTCTCAATTCTCATTTCGGCTGTGACTGCAGAATCTCTGTTATGGAGAAGCCTTACCCATATACCGGGTCTTGCACCCATTTCCCTGATTTCATCGGCAAGCTTTTTCATATCACCGAATTTTTCGTTGGGAATCCACGGCCCCTCGGTGGAATTAACCTGCCAGCAGTCGTCAATCACCTGAAACGGTCTGTTTGCTATACCCTCAGAAAGCTCAACCTGAAGCCTTGTGTCCTGAATTATATCCTCATAACAGCTTTTTCCGTATGCATAATACCAGTTGTTTCCGCCGTAGATGATTTCTTCGGGAAGATAGGGCTTATCACATAATACACTGCAATAATCATCAAGACATGCGAAAACATCGGATGAATCATAATTCTTAAGAACGAATGTTGCAGCATTGAGCTTTCTGCCGTTCAGATGCACACCTGAACCGCCGTTACGGCAGTCGACAAGAGCACAGATTCCGTCCTTGGTATATCTGAAGCTGACAAATGCTTTTGTACCCGTTTTTACGCCGAAGCACATGCATTTCTTCCTGTCAGTTGCAATGAAATACCAGGGCATATAACGGTCATTGTCTGAGAGCTTCAGGAATTCAAGGTCGCCGTAGCTTCTTTCCCATGCATCACCGAGGACAAAAATGTCGTCATTGCTTGTAAATTTCCATTCAAGCTCAATGAATTTCACCTTATCTTCTGTTGCAGTGACAAACAAGTCGAGCCTGTCACCCTGAGCAACAGCTTCAATGACGGTATCCTTCTGCTCATTTTCACATATGATTCTATAAGAAAAATCCTTTATGTTGAAATTCATTCAAATCACCCTTTAAAAATTATAGTCGGGTTTTACGGGCATGCCGCATTCTGATGATTTAACAATCGCACGGCAGACTTCAACTGTTTTTGCACCCTCACGGGCATCCGTAACGACCTTTTTGTTGTTGATGATTGCATCTGCAAACACATCAAATTCCTTGGCTGCATTGTGATTGTTGACCTGAATATCAATTATTTCGGGCTTTTCATTGACAACACCCTCTTCGTCTGTTGTGAAGAGTGTCATTGTGGGAGAAGTGTTGTCACAGATGATAGTACCCTTTGTGCCGTAAATGCATGTACGCATTGTGTAGTCACGCTTACAGCCTGTTGAAACAAAAACCTTACCCATGAGATTGTCGCTGAATTTCATGACAGCAACAGTAGCATCGTCATAGGGCACTGTAGGAAGAAGCCTGTGTGTGCCGTATGCAAAGACCTCAACGGGGTCGCCTGCAAGCCAGCGTAAAAGGTCAACTGCATGACAGCCGCCGCCGATAACTCCGTGACGGTCAGGGTCTGCACGCCAGTTTTCAACAAGCTTCATATAGTCGTGGGCATATTCTGATTCCACATAATAAAGGTCACCGATAATACCTGATTCAATAAGCTCCTTTGCTTTTTCAAAGGCAGGGGTAAACCGACAAATCTGACCGACCATGAATTTAGCCTCTGATTCATCTGAAACCCTGATAATTTCTTCAAGATCTTCTCTTTTCAGAGCAAGAGGCTTTTCACAGAGAACATGCTTGCCCGCTCTGAGCATTTCGCAAGAAATCTTAACATGAAGCTGGTCGGGAACTGCAACGGTGACAACATTGATTTCCTTATTGTCAATAATATCCTTGTAATCTGTAAACCACTTTTCGCAGGGGATTGAATATCTTTCACCTGCAAAACGGAGATTTTCTTCATTATTGTCACATAATGCGGCAATCTCTGCATCCTCACAGCTCATTGCACCCTCGACATGACTCATTCCGAATTTAAGACCTATATTTGCAACCTTTAATTTTTTATCCATTTTTTAATCACCTTTCTTTTGCCATTGGTACAATGTTAGCACAAACGGAAATGTCTGTCAATTGAAAATTTATATTAGAAATTTAACAAAAAATGATTGAATTGTTGAAAAATTATGTTATAATATTTTATTATTAATATAAAGAAGGAATTATTTATGCCAAACCTTATTTCACAGTTCATCTCAAAACTACTTACATCTGTTATCAGCTTTGTTTACATGCTTACGGGAATGGGCACAGGTACACAGGGAGCAGAAATTGAAACTCCTGAAGATTTCACTCCCGTACTCCGTTTTGTTATCTGCTCTGACATTCATCTCAACGGTGAAGAAGATCAGGAAGCAGCCGTAAGATTCGGCAATCTTTTCGATGATATGTATGCTTACGCTGAAAAAGATGAGTATAAAGGTCTTGATGCAATGGTTGTTGCAGGTGACTTCACAGGCGGCGGTGCCGAAAAGGAATATGAAGTATACACTAAGATTGTTGCCGACCACATGAAAGAGGGCACACAGCTCCTTACTATCCTCGGCAATCATGAATTCATTGATTACCGTGATGTTGATGCAACTGTAGGCTATGATGTCTACAAGAAGTTTGTCAATGAGAATGTTGACACTGATATCGTTATCAACGGCTACCATTTCATCGGTGTGTCTTATGATGACAACGGCAAGACCTTCACAGGCAAAATGAAGTGGCTTGATGAAAGACTCAGAAATGCCACACAGGAGGATCCCACAAAGCCTGTTTTTGTTTATCAGCATCCTCATCCGTTCCTTACAGTTTACGGCAGTGTCAACTGGGGTGATTTCAACATAAGAAGCGTACTGAGCAGATATCCTCAGGTTGTTGACTTCTCAGGCCATTCACATTATTGTGCAAGTGACCCCAGAAGCGTATGGCAGGGTGAATTCACAGCTGTCGGAACAGGCTCACTTTCCGCATTCATGGGCAATCTCAATTACATCGACGGTGATAAGGATGCTCCCGGAAAATCAGGCGGAGCATGGCTTGTTGAATGTGATGAAAAGGGCAATGTGAGCATGAAGCTTTATGATATCGAGAACAGAATGTTCTTCGATAACATTGATTACTACTTCACAGACCTTGCTGATAAGTCAAAGAGAACCTACACATGGAAACAGCAGATGGCTCTTGACACAGCTCCCGTATTCCCTGCAGAGTCAGCTGTAAATGCTTATGCCGATGAAAACGGTGATACAATAATCACATTCCCCGAGGCAGAAGGCTACTATATTGCAGAAAACTACAAGATTACCGTTACGGGTGAAAAACACAATAAGATTTATGAATCAACTGTAATTTCGGAATATGTCAGAGCAACAGATGACGATGTATGCGTAAACATCGGCAAGCCGGACAGCGGTAATTACACAGTAAAGGTCACTGCATACAGCCCATATGCTGCTGAAGGCAGTACACTTACAGGAACAATAACAGTAGAATAAACACAACAGACTGACTCAATATGAGTCAGTCTGTTTTTTAAATCAGAATTTGTCGGGATAATGCACAATGCAAAATGCATAATGCACAATTATATAATCCAAGCCCGCAGGGCTTCCGAAACAATTTGCCGAAGGCAAATTATATCACATTTGCGAAGCAAATATATCACATCCGTCA
>JAFUIY010000063.1 GCA_017473925.1 Clostridia bacterium
CTTCCGAAACAATTTGCCGAAGGCAAATTATATCACATTTGCGTAGCAAATATATCACATCCGTCACTGACGGATATATCACATTTTCCGCAGGAAAATATATCACTCAATAATTTATCGGCACGATAAATTATTGTTTATTCTTCACTTTTCTGCTGTCTTATATCTTTTCCCTCAAAGCTGAGAATCTGATACTCACCTATAATTCTTGATGCAATTCTGCGTGAATATCTGTCATCAAGCTTTCCTACAGAAAGATTTGTGCTGATAATCGTAGGTTTTGATTCAAGAATTCTTGTGTTCACTATATTATTGAGTGTTGCTGTTGTGAAGTTTGTTGTAAATTCAGCTCCGAGGTCATCGAGAATCAGCAGGTCGCAGTCAAGGAGCATATTTTCCGTTGTGCCGTCTGCTTCGTCTGCTCTTCCGAAATGCTCTTTTTCAATTGTAGAGAAAAGATTCTGCACAGAGCCGTAAATCACACCGTAGCCTTTGTTTATGACCTCGCCTGCGATTGCAAGGGAAAGATGTGTCTTGCCAAGACCTGTTTCCCCCGTCATAAGAAGACTGTAGGAATTCATGTCAAAATTCTCTGCATAATTTCTGCAGAATTCAAAATTGCATGACATCAGGTCAAGGATTTCAGCATCATGCTTATAGTAATCAAGGCTGAACTCATCAAATGTTGAGATTTTCAGAGGTGAACTTTTGCAGAGCTGTTCATATGAAAGCTGTCTGAGAAGCTCAATATGGCATATACAGAGCTTTCCCTCTGAGAAGCCTGAGTCAGAACACTTTTTGCAGAAATAATCAGGCTCAAAATAATTTTCACCGTAGCCCATTGATACAAGGATTTTTTTGATTTCTGCCTGAGCTTCAAGGTTTTCTTTACGGAGATTATCAATGTATTCCACCGTTCTGTCACCCATGCCGATAACCTTGACAAGTCCGTATGCAGACTTACGCATTTTATCCTCAAGCTGAGCGATTTCAGGACATTTCACAACAACACGGGAATGACGCTTTGCTGCATCAGCTTCAGCATCTGAGCGTCTTTTTGCAATTTTCTCTGACGCCGTTCTGAGCAATTTTTCATTATATGCCATAATATCACTGTCCTCTTTTTGTCTTGTTGGGATCTATCTTTCTGCTTTTTATGACTGCCTTTTCAACATCATATGACGGCTTTGTCTCTCTCTTCGATACTGTCGGCTGAGCCTTTACACCTTCGGAATATTCTCTTCCTGCCTTTTCGACATCATCAACGGTTTTATGACCGCTGTCTCGCCATGACCTGAGTATGCCGTTCATATATCCCCAGTTGAGCTTACCCTTTTTCTCAACCGTTTTTTCGTATGAATAATAAATCATATCCATATCAAAGGCAAAATCATTTATCCATATTTCAAGATATTCTGCCTGCTTCTGTGTAGGCTTCGGGTTTTCAACACCTGTAAGGCGTCTGAAATCATCCCACACATTCTGTGCATTTTCCATTCTTGCAATTTTATTGCTTGCCGATTCAAAATCTGTTATTCCGCATTCTGACCAGGTTGCACCCATTTTCATTATGTAAGCAAGAGAGCCCTGCTTGCCGATGGTTCTTGCATAATTGCAAAGCATGATTATAACCTCGGGAGGCAATGAGTAATGGTCATGGAGAATGATAAGTGATGCCTGTCCGTCATAACCGAGAGTTCTGCCGAATGCCTCCTGAGCTTCCGCAAACATTGAACGGATATCGGGAGATTCTGAAATACGCATGGATATATCCTTTATTGACGGCTTTACGATAACGGGCTTCTCTTTTTTCTCCTCAGGAACAGCAGGCTTTTCTTCTGCCTTTTTCTCTCTGACGGGTACGGATGTTACTGCCTGCAGTCTTGCATTTTCCGTTGCAGAGTAAGAGGGAGCTTCTGTCTGTATCTGAACGGGTGCTTCGCCGTCCTTCATGACAAGGCCTGCCTCTATCCAGTAAAGCATTGCGTCGTCAATTTCATCCTTGGGTATACCCGTATCCTTTGAAATAATATCAATATCAGCCGTGACAGAAGGATTTCTGTACAGCCACAAAAGCACCTTCAGCTGGGCTTTACCTGCCAGACGAAGATGCCTGTCTGCAATCTGTGTCGGAATAACAAAAACCGACGAATATGATGACGGATTAATTTTATACATAAGCTTACTTCTTTCCCGTTGAACCGAATCCGCCTGCACCACGCTGTGTTTCATCAAGAGTGTCACATTCCTGAGTCTCCATGAGACTGACAGGCATAATGACCATCTGTGCCACACGTTCACCGGGTTCTATTGTATAAGGTTCATTGAACTGATTCACAAGTCCGACTATGACTTCCCCTCTGTAATCGCTGTCAACGACACCGACACAGTTTGCAGGTGCCAGACCGTGATTAATTGAAAGTCCGCTCCGTGCAAAGATAAAAGCACCGTAAAGGGGTGAAGGCAGCGCAATTGCAATGCCTGTGGGAATTTTTACGCATTCATGAGGATTTACCGCAACCGGTTCATCTATGCAGGCATAAAGGTCCATACCTGCACTGCCGGGAGTTGCCCTTGAAGGCACAACGGCATTATCCCTGACCTTCTTTATCTTAAGAACTTCCATCAGAATTCACCGTTATTTCCCTTTTTTATTTTTGCAAGCTCACGTCTGAGCATATCTCTTTCACTTTTTGCCTGAGCAGCATCTGTAAGATACTCACCCAGCTGAATTTTCATGTTTGCAACTTCTTCACTTGCTTTTTTTGCGACATCGGCATAATTGAGAAGTGCAAGCACCGTTGCCTGTGAGGGAGCAATCTTATTCCCGGCATTCATTATGCCCTGAATATTTGTATCAATTTCCTTTGCAAGCTCAAGAACATAATCCCTGTCATTATCTGTAGCGATGGTGTAAGGAACACCTGCAATTGTTATTTTAACTTTTTCCATAAATCATCATCCATTAAAAATTTTAGTGTTTCAGTTTATTATATCTCTTTTTCACTCAAACTTCAACACTATTTTTAAATTTGTACAATACGCTAAAAATATTAACATAATATTAAAAATTCAATTTTTTTGTTGACATATGACCAAAGGATGCTATAATTATACTGTAAATTCATAAATATAATTTTACGGAGGTAATTTTATGAAAAAATTCACAAAAGTTGTTTCCGTCATTCTCGCTGTAATGTTCGCATTTACTGCTATGGCATGCTTCGCATCTGCTGAAGCAACCACAACCGTAAAATGCAGCTGCTGTCTCAACAGTGCAGACTCAGCAGGTGACACAATAACAGAATTCAAAGGTCCCAGAGATATCTATCTTGTTCTTGATATTTCAGGAAGCATGAGCGGAACTCCCATTGTAAAGCTCAAGGAAGCTGCAAAGCAGTTCTGTGCAACAATGATTGAAGACAAGACAGGTGACAACAGAATCGCTATTGTTACATACAATACAACTGTTGAAACAGCAAGCTTCTCTTCTGATTATGCAGCTCTTGCAAACACAATCAATGCATTTACAGCAAAAGGCAGCACAGCAATGTACGATGCTCTCATGGCAGTAAAGGATATCAACGAAACACTCGGCAATCCCGATGCTTCAAAGCATGTTGTTGTTATGGCTGACGGTCTTCCCAACGAAGGCGCTGTCATCACAAGCGGCAAGTACACATCAAAGGACAGCACAATGTACTACAAGCACGGCAATGCTGTATACTCAACAGCTGCAGGCATGTGGCATGAATTCAACATTTATTCAATCGGCTTCTTCCACAATCTCGGCGGCAGCCAGCTCAAGTTCGGTCAGAAGCTTATGAAGGACATCCAGAACGGTCTTTACCTTGAAGTTTTTGATCCTGACAAGCTTCTTGATGCATTCAACGGTGTTGTTGACGGCATTATCGGCAAGCCCTGTGACGGAACATGTAACGGTAAGTGCGACTGTGCAAACTGCTCATGCATGATCAAGGATCCCTGCACAGGACCCACCACTGATGACGGCAAATGCAGCTGCGGTACATACTGCACATGCGGTACAAACTGTACATGCGGTGCAACCTGCAACTGCCCCAGCAAGCTTGCTCCCGAAACAACTACTCTTCCCCAGAGCATTCCCCAGACAGGTGATTCTTCTGTAGCAATCACAGCTGCAGCAGTTATCCTTCTTGCAGGTATTGCTGTTGTCGCAACAAAGAAGAGAGAAGACTAATCAGATACAAAATTCAGGACTCCCGTAACCGGGAGTCTTTTTTTGTTATTGTGCACATAAATTATCGCCTTAAAATTACAAAGTTTCCTATATTTATATTATAATATTTTAAATAAAGACTTGTACTTTTATATCATTCTGTGTTATACTATAGTGACTATTATTTTCTTTGTTTAACATATGTAGTCCGGTGCAGTTCTTTCTGTCCTCAACAGAAGCTGCAGCTGAAATCAGTTTTTTTTGCAGGAATGGTTTACATGATTGATTATGCAGCCGAAGCAGTCCGTATGCTTCGTGAAAAAAATATGACAATCACAACAGCAGAATCATGCACGGGCGGTCTGATAGCAAAAATGATTACAGACATCAGCGGTTCCTCTGCTGTATTCGGATGTGGCATTGTGTCATATTCAAACGATATAAAGAAATCGGTTCTCGGTGTAAAGGCTGAAACTCTTGCCGGATACGGTGCTGTCAGCGAACAGACTGTCAGGGAAATGGCAGACGGTGCACTGAAAATATCCGGTGCGGATATTGCGGTTTCAGTAAGCGGTATTGCAGGTCCGTCATCTGACGGAACAGATAAACCTGTAGGGCTTATATACATTGCAGCAGCAACAGAACAAACTGTAAAAATAAAAAAACTTAACAATGTTTTCAATGTCAATATACGTGAAAACAACAGAAACTCAGCAGCAAACGAAGCATTAAAGCTTGTCTGCGAAGTACTTCATGAACAGGCGGTGTAAACAATGAATGAAATCAACAACGGTCAGGTACCGGGAAAGAATCAACCCATTGCAAGAGCCGGTGAACGCAAGGTTGCATCAAAAGGAGCAGGTATAACTGTTCAGCAGCCTTCTGAAGCAAATATGTTCAGATCCGTTTACCGTGAACAGAAAATGACTGCTCAGAATACTCCTGATGAACAGGATATAAAACTGCAGAAGCAGGCTGACAGACAGGTGTATCAGGCACAGCCTCCGGTTACCGTTGTCAATACAGCTCAGGTTGCCGAGGATGATAAAAAGAACAAAACTTTCAATATTATTTTTATAATTCTCATTATACTTACAATTGTACTCTTTGCGGCATCCCTTATATTCCTTATCATGGGCATGGCAGAAGACAAAGAATCCGCAGGTGACATAACAACAATCGTTGATGAGGATAACACTGTCAGTGCTTCGCTTGTATCACCCTTCGAATACGAACCCGTATACGGAGTGGAATTCCCCGCAGGTATGCAGGATAAATACAAGGCACTCTATGCTCAGAACCAGGATTTCATCGGCTGGCTGACTGTTCCCGGAACATGTATTGATACTCCTGTTTATCAGAACAAGGAAAATGAAGATTTATATCTGAAGCATGATAATTACGGAACATACACAAAATACGGCATTCCTTTTATCGAAGCAATCCACGATGTTTCCAACCTTTCAAGAAACACTGCAATTTACGGTCACAACTTTGACCATAAACTCATTTTTGACGAGCTTCACAACTATCAGGATCCCGAATATTTCAAAAAGTATCCTATTATAGAGTTCAACACCCTTTACAAAGACTATAAGTTCAAGATCATCGCAGCCTTCCATACAAACGGAAATGCAGAAGGCGACAACGGCTATCTGTTCTATTATGTTGCCCCTGAATTCGGCAATCAGTGTATGATGGAATTCTACGATGAGCTCCAGCAGAGAAGCTACATTCATACAGGTGTTGATGTTCAGCCCACGGATAAGCTGCTGACGCTTTCCACATGTACTTATTTCTTCGACACAAACGGTGCAATCCGTAATGCACGTTTTGCTGTTATTGCCAGACTTGTCCGTGACGGAGAAAGCGAAGAAATCGACGAATCCCTTGTAAAGAAAAACGAAAATGTCCGTTATCCGCAGCTTTACTACACTGCATTCGGCGGCACCAACCCTTGGACTGATGCAAGCAAATGGGTTCCCTACTCAGATTGATAATATAAACTGAAAGAAGATGAATGATATGACAGAAAACGAAAAGAACAGAATAAACGACAATGCAGACAACAACAGCAATGTCATATCAGACCTTGAGACTCTCTCCCATAAATACGGACTTTCCTTCAATGCTGATGCATACAAAACATCTGCTGAAACCCCGGAAGCTCCCGTATCTCAGAGTTCACCTTATAAAACACAGCAGAGAAACAACAGACCTGCAGGTGTTCCTGTGACATCGTTCAATCCTGAAACGGCATTCGGCTCAATAAAGCTTGTTTATCAGAACGGTGAAAACTCTCCGTCAGGTCCCGAAGGCAGAAGACTCATTTACAGTGAGCCCGAAACGGAATCCATTGCTGAAAAAAGAAAAAGAAACCGTTCTGCAAAAGGCTCCCAGGGCTTCGGTGCACAACCTTATGTCAGACATGTGGCAAGCAGCGAAAATGCAATGCGCCGTGATGATGCTGATACATTCAGAAGAGAATATGAAGTAAAGAAAAACAACAACGAAACAAACAGGGAAGCTGCAAACACTGTTGTTCCACGAACAAGTGCCCGTCTTGTTGCAACAAACAACAACGGAGACAGCGACAGACCTGTATTTCAGCATTATGAACTGACAGCAGGTGAAAAGGCAGGAAGATTTTTCAGATCTTTCATCCCCTGGAAAGGTGACGGAGCAAAAGAAATAACAAGAAAAATCATCATGAATATTTCTGCTGTGCTTGTTGTTTTATGCTTTGTTTATTTTATTGATAACTATATCCAGCATCAGGACAAGATTGAAAACAATCAGGAAATAATAGAGATGCAGACAAATGCGCCCACCGACAACCTTGAACAGCGCTGGGCTGAAATAAAAGCAAAGTACCCTGATGTTGATTTCCCTGAAGGCATGAACATCAAATATGCCGAGCTTTATGCACAGAATCAGGATTTTGTCGGCTGGCTCAAGATTGACAACACAAACATTGACACTCCGATTGTACAGAGCAAGCTTGATTCTGAAGGCAACGGTAACGATGAGTTTTACCTCCGCCGAAATTTCTACAAAGAGGATGACAAATACGGAAATCCGTTCCTTGACTCTTACAATGCAGGTTCAGAGCTTGACACCAACAACATCATTTACGGTCATAACATGACTGACGGTCTGTCCTTTGCTCAGCTTGAAAAGTATTATACTGTTGACGGCTTCAAGGAATCACCTATAATCAGATACAGTACTCTCTACAAGGATTACTATTTCAAGGTGTACGCAGTCTTCGTTACAAACGGAAGCCATGCAGGCGATAACAACTATCTTTTTGATTACACGATAACGAACTTCACCGGAGAAGAGAACTTCGGAACCTTCCTTGAAGGTATTGATGAAAGAAAGCTCTATGACACAGGTGTTGACATCACCCCCTCTGATAAAATAATCACCCTTTCAACATGCTCTTATGAAATAAAAGCAAATCAGATGGGCAGACTTGCAGTTGTCGGCAGACTTGTAAGAGAAGGAGAAAGCACTGCTGTTGACACATCCCTCGTTACAATCAATCCCAGTCCGAGATATCCCCAGATATGGTATGATGAACACGGAATTGAAAATCCGTACAAGGATGCATTCCAGTGGATTCCCCAATAAATATTAATCAGTCAGGAGAGGAAAATATGAATATCAGCTCAATTATTTTCGCAGATAAATCAGCCGATTCCTTCAGCTTTACCGAAGCTGTCATAACAGAAGCATTTTCATCCCTGACAGGTCTCTCCGGCGATGTCACTTCTGTTTACAGCGATATCGGCAGCGGAATGAAAAACATTGCAACAGCTCTTAAATCAAGCAGTATAATTGCAATTTTTGCAAGTGAGGACTTCTATCACGAAGCAAAGAAAACAATCTGTCAGGCATTCAGATTTGAGATGGTGCATAATGAAGAGGTGCTCAACAAACTTACATCAATGGATAATCATGAAAGATACATGATGCACGCTCTTATGCCCGGTAATGCGACGCCATTCTCTCTTTCTGACGGCTTGTTCCCGGGCTTTGCCGTAAGGTCGAAAAATCAGTGCATATTCTTCCTGCCCTTTTCTCAGGACAGAACATTTATTACCATGAAGAAATATTTATTCCCCTATATATCAAGATTTTTCGGAGCAA
>JAFUIY010000064.1 GCA_017473925.1 Clostridia bacterium
CTGCAGGGGTAGACCATTATAAGCCTTATATCGGGATATGTTTCCCTGAGCTCAAGTATCATCTGTGCCGCAAGCAGGTCAAAGCCTCTTGCACCTCCGCAGCCGAAGTATGTGACTCCGTCTGCTATCAGTGTGATTACGGCTTCTTTCAGTGACCGTCTTATTTTGTAAATATCATCGACGGGCAGATTTCTGTGTCCCGTAAAGAAGCATGTTCTGCTTTTCATTATATGTCATCTTCCTTTTTTTATATGTACATAGAACAAATGTTCACTTAATATTATAATCATATATTTCAATTTGTCAAGAGGAAATTCAGGTTGATTATTTTTGCCGTTTATGATATATTTGAATGCAAAGGAAGTGTTTGATATGAATGATAATCTTACAGAGAAAAAGGTCAGCTCTGAGAATGTATTTGACGGAAAGCTTCTTCATGTTTACAGTGATGTGATTGAGCTTCCCAACGGTAATACATCCACAAGGGAATATATAAAGCATCAGGGGGCAGTGTGTGTTGTACCTGTAACGGAAAATATGGAGGTCGTTGCCGTAAAGCAGTACCGTTATCCCATAGGCAGAGTTACAATCGAAATTCCTGCAGGCAAGCTTGATAAGGGCGAGGAGCCTCTTGAGGCGGCAAAGCGTGAGCTGAGTGAGGAAACAGGTGTTGAGAGTGCCGACATAAAGTATGTGGGCGGGCTTTATCCTTCCGTTGCATATACAGATGAAATAATCCATATGTATGTTGCCGAAAATCTTGTTTACGGTGAGGCTCATACCGATGAGGATGAATTCCTCAATGTGGTGAGGATTCCTCTTGCCGAATTTACCCGTATGGTTATGGACGGGGAGATAATGGATGCAAAGACAATGGCAGCAATCCTCAAGACTGCAAGGATGTACGGTATCTGATGAAAATAATCGGACACATTGAAACTGATTTTGACACAAAATTCGGTCTGCCGAGACAGAGCGGACTTTGTGATTCTCTTACAGGGAAAGTCATACTGCTTCCTGAGTACAGACGGGAGGAAGCCTTGAGAGGACTTGATGGGTTTTCTCATATATGGCTTCTGTGGCTGTTTTCTGAGGCTGAAAGGGAAGAGTGGTCACCGACTGTCAGACCGCCGAGACTGGGCGGAAACAGGCGTATGGGCGTTTTTTCAACACGTTCACCATTCAGGCCGAATAATATAGGACTTTCCTGTGTAAGGCTTGACAGAATCGAGAATGAGGCTGACGGCCCCGTGCTGTATGTTTCGGGGATTGACATGATGAACGGTACTCCCGTAATTGATATCAAGCCCTATGTTCCCGTTGCTGACTGCAGAGCCGATGCAACAGACGGTTTCACAAGGCTTACAAAGAATCATTCAATTGAAGTTTATTTCAGTGAGAAAATGCTTTCAGTTCTTCCTGAGGACAAAAGAACAGGGGCATTGCAGATGCTTTCTCAGGACCCGAGACCTGCTTATATTGACGATGAAAACCGTGTGTTCGGTGTCACATATGCAGGCTATGACATCAGGTTTACTGTCAGCGGAAAGCTTCTGACTGTTCATGATGTGATTAAAATTTAACAGAAAAACAAAAAGCACACTTCATCAGACAGGATGAAATGTGCTTGATTTTTTTATTCTATATCCTCAGGGATACCGCCCGTGAACTGGCTGTTGTAAAGCTTTGCATAGAAGCCGTCTTTTTCAAGAAGACCGTCATGTGTACCCTGCTCAACAATTCTGCCTCTTCGCATAACAATTATATTGTCAGCATTTTTGATTGTTGAAAGTCTGTGAGCAATAACAAAGCTTGTTCTGCCCTTCATCAGCTCTGCCATAGCCTCCTGAATGAGAAGCTCTGTCTTTGTGTCAACAGAGGATGTTGCCTCGTCAAGAATGAGTACCTTCGGGTCTTTGAGCAGTGCTCTGGCAATTGTTATAAGCTGTCTCTGACCCTGAGAAATATTTGCACCGTCTTCTGTCAGCTCAGTGTCATAGCCCTTGGGCTGAGACATGATGTAATCATGCATGTTTGCTGATTTTGCCGCCGCTATGATTTCTTCGTCTGTGGCATCGTCAACGCCGTATTTTATGTTTTCTTTGATTGTGCCCTTGAAAAGCCATGTGTCCTGAAGAACCATGCCGAAATTCTCTCTCAGGGCATTTCTTGACATGGTCATGATGTCTGTTCCGTCAAGGAGAATCTGACCTGACTGTATGTCGTAGAATCGCATGAGCAGGTTGACGATTGTTGTCTTGCCTGCACCTGTGGGGCCGACAATTGCAACGATGTGTCCGGGTGAAGCCGAGAGAGTGAAGTTTTCAATAAGGGGAGTATCTTCCTTGTATCTGAAGGAAACATCTCTGAATTCAACATTACCCTCTGAAAGTCCCTCAGGCTCGTTTTCGGTGTTGTCTGCAGTCTGTTCTTCTTCATCAAGGAGCTCAAAAACTCTCTCTGCAGAAGCGAGTGCCGACTGAATACCGTTTATCATCTGTGAAATGCTTGTGATGGGCTGTGAGAAAAGTGATGAGAATGAAAGGAACTTTTCAATGTCACCTATTTTCATTGTGTTCTGTATCAGGATGCCTGTGTTGAACCATCTGCCCATGTAGAAGCAGCCGCCGATTATACAAACCGAAACATAGTTGATATTTTTGAAAAGATTGAGAATGGGGTTGAGAATGCCTGCAATCATGTTTGCGGAAAAGCTGTTTTTCCTGAGGTTATTATTGATGATTCTGAATTCATCAATTGACTGCTTTTCATGGTTGAAGAGCTTTACAAGATTGTGCCCCGTATACATTTCTTCAACATGACCGTTCATGGCACCCATTGAGCTCCAGTATTTTGAGAACCATTTCTTGGATATCTTTGCAAGCTTAAAGGCAATTGTACCGCTGAAGGGAACGAGGAATACTGCAGCCAGTGTCATAAGGAGATTGCCTGTCCTGAGCATCATAATGAGTGCACCGATAACCTGAATCGCACCTGTAAGAATGGTCAGGAAGCTGTTCTGCAGGTTCTGAGAAACATTTTCAATGTCGTTTACAACCTTGCTTATGATTTCGCCCTTTGTGTTCTTGTCAAAGTATTTCAGGGGGAGGTTTGAAAGCTTTGTATTTACCTGCTGTCTGAGGCTGAAAACAAGCTTCTGTGTGACACCTGCACCGACAAACTGCTGAATGAATGTCGCAAGACCGAGTCCGAAATAGACAGCACCTAAGGAAAAAATCTGATAAAGTATAGATGATTTATCTGTGATACTGCCGAATTCAATCGGTGTTCCGTTGTTTGCAAATGCTTCAATTGAAGCCTGAACATTGTTGATGATGTCACCGAGATAATCAGGTGATATGACATTTGCGAGAGTGCTCAGAACTGATGCAAGACATACGATTGCGACGCTGAATTTATAGGGCTTGAGAAGACTGAAAAATCTCAGTGCAGTTCCCTTGGCATTTTTAACCTTTTTCTTGTCATCGCTTTTGTCGTTATAAGAGGAGTATTTCTGTTCAAGATATGAGATCTCTTCATCAGTAACTGTTTTCACTGCTTTTTTACTCATACTGCTGCCTCCTCTTCTGAAAGCTGAGAAGCAACAATGCTTCTGTATACATCACATGTCTGCATAAGCTCCTGATGTGTACCCATGCCTACAGCTTCGCCCTCTTCCATGACGATTATTCTGTCGGCATTGATGACTGTGCCTACACGCTGTGCAACAATGATGATGTTTGCATCGGGGAGATTTTCTCTCAGTGAAGCCCTGAGTCTTGCATCTGTTGCAAGGTCAAGAGCTGAGAAGCTGTCATCGAAAATATAAACGGGCGCATTTTTTACGATTGCACGGGCAATTGCAAGACGCTGTTTCTGACCGCCCGAATAATTCTTACCTGCCTGAGAAACGAAGCTGTCAAGGCCGTCTGTCATACTGCTGACAAATGTTTTTGCCTGTGCAATTTCAATTGCTCTCCAGATTTCCTCGTCTGATGCATCGGGATTGCCGAATTTTATGTTGTCCCTGATTGTACCGCTGAAAAGGAAGCTCTGCTGAGGCACATATGCAATTGTTGAATGAAGGGATTCAAGCAAAAGGTCCTTTACATCAACACCGTTTACAAGAACCTGACCTTCCGTTATATCGTAAAGACGGGGAATGAGGTTGATAAGTGTTGATTTGCCGCAGCCGGTTACGCCGATTATTGCAGTCACCTCACCGGGACGGGATGTGAAGCTGATATTGTGAATTGCATCACGGTCAATAATTTTTGCATTTTCTTCCTTGTTTTCGTTTTCCGTTTTTTCAGGAAGGGGAGTGATGCTTTCATCCTTTTTGTCCTGTGCCTCCTTGCGTTCTTTTTTCTGCTTTTCTTTTTCAGCACCTTTTTTCAGAAGCCTTGCAAGGAAATTCTTTTTCTTTTCTTCCGGTAAGGGCTTATATCTGAATGAAACATTTCTGAATTCTACGCATCCGATATCATCCGGATCGGGAGTTACGGGAGTTTCTGCCTCTGCGATTTCGGGAACTGTTTCAAGGATTTCATTGATTCGTTTTGCCGAAACAGATGCTCTGGGGATTGAAATGACAATACCTATAATTGAAATTATTGCACCGATGATGAGAGTGAAATATGTGATGAACATATACATGTTCGGGATTGTTTCAATGATTTCCGTTTTTGAAAGTCCGGGCTCCATAACAGCCATGACGCTTGTGTAAAGAATGTAGCAGATGAGTGAATAGAGAGCAACCGTGAGTACGGGCAGAAGGCTCGAGAGGATTCTGTTTGCACGAAGACTCAGCTTTGTGAGCTTTTCGTTGCTTTCATCAAAACGGGTGTCTTCATATTCGGATTTATTGAAGGCTCTGACAACCCTGATACCGCCGATTTTACCTCTGAGAATGAAATTGAGCTTATCGAGAAGCTTCTGTACCTTATTGAACATCGGAAGAATAAAAATAAGGAGAAGAACAACGATGCCGAGCAGTACGGGGAGCACAACAAAAATAAGTCGCAGGAGCTCCTTGTCGGTGTTATATGCCATTACAAATCCGCCCACGAGCATAATCGGTACGGGCAGAATTGATTTGAGTGTGCTGAGAATGACATCATGCACCTGACGGACATCGTTTGTGGTTCTTGTCATAAGTGATGATACACCGATTTTGTCAACATCGCACTGTGAAAGATGTGACACCTTTTCAAAAACGGTGTTTCTGATACCGTTTGCATAGTCAACGGATGTCTTTGTGGAGAAGTATGTGTTCAGCAGGGACATGCATCCGCATACAACAGACATGCCCAGCATGATTCCGCCGTAAAGCAGAATGTTTTCCATGCTTTCACCGAGAATACCCTTACTCATAATCTGTTTTGTGAATATGGGAAGAGATATTTCAAGTATTGCATACAGTGCCGAGCAGAGCATTGAAAGTATCAATGTTTTTCTGTAAGGCTTGAGCATTTTAAAGATTCTTATCATATTTTCACTTCCGTTAAAAAAATCAAAAGCAATATGCCATAATTATTCCGATTATAACATATTGCTTTATATTATTCAAGTATATAACTATTATAAATATTATCAGTCAAGCTCAAATGCACCTGTATAAAGCTGATAATATTTGCCCTTTTCGGCAATGAGCTTTTCGTGGCTGCCTCTCTCGATTATTCTGCCCTGCTCAAGAACCATAATGACATCTGAGTTCTTGACGGTTGAAAGTCTGTGGGCAATGACAAAAACTGTTCTGCCGTGCATGAGAGCATCCATACCACGCTGTACGATAGCTTCCGTTCTTGTGTCGATTGAGGAAGTAGCTTCATCGAGAATCATAACGGGTGGGTCTGCAACTGCGGCACGGGCAATGGAAATCAGCTGTCGCTGACCCTGTGAAAGTCCGCTGCCGTCACCTTCAAGGACAGTATTATATCCTTCGGGAAGCATTCTGATAAAGCCGTCAGCATTTGCAAGCTTTGCCGCTGCGATACATTCTTCATCAGTTGCATCGAGCTTGCCGTAACGGATGTTATCCATAACAGTACCCGTAAACAGGTTTACATCCTGAAGAACGATACCCATTGAGCGTCTGAGATCAGCCTTTCTGATTTTGTTGATATTTATGCCGTCATAACGGATTTTGCCGTCTGCGATGTCATAAAATCTGTTGATAAGGTTTGTGATAGTAGTTTTACCTGCACCTGTTGCGCCGACAAAAGCAACCTTCTGACCGGGCTGGGCATAAAGTGAAACATTATGGAGAACGGTTTTGCCCTCTACATATGCAAAGTCAACATCATCAAGAACAATGTCACCCTTAAGGGGAGTGTAAGTGACCGTACCGTCACTGTGGGGATGCTTCCATGCCCATTCGCCTGTTCTTTCTTCGCTTTCCGTGATGTTTCCGTCTTTGTCTGTCTTTGCATTGACAAGCGTTACATAGCCTTCATCGGTTTCTGATTCTTCATCAATGAGTGAGAAAATTCTTTCGGCACCTGCCATAGCCATCGCAATTGCGTTAATCTGCTGTGAAATATGGGAAATGGGCATTACAAAGTTTCTTGACATTGTAAGGAATGATGCGATTGCACCGAGAGTTATCGGTTCTTCCTCAAAACCGAAGAGTGTAAGGTTTGTTACACCCTTGATTGCAAGAATACCGCCGAGAATCGCAAGGGCAACATAGAGGATATAGCCCATGTTGTTCATTATGGGGCCTACAATATTACCGTAAGTGTTTGCAGTGGTCATATTGTGGCAGAGCTCTTCGTTGCGTCTGTCGAATTCCTTCTTGTTATCATCCTCATGACAGAATACCTTGACAACCTTCTGACCGTTTATCATTTCTTCGATATAGCTGTTGACGGATGCAACAGAATGCTGCTGTCTGCCGAAATAAGTACCGCTTTTCTTGCCGATAAAGCCGATGATTCTTGTGATGACAACAAGGAAAACGATAACAAAAAGTGTAAGATAAACACTCTGACGAAGCATCGAGAAAAAGATTGAAACGATTGTAACAATTGATGACATAGCCTGAGGAACAGACTGTGCAATCATCTGTCTGAGAGCATCGGTATCGTTAGTGTAGAAGCTCATTGTGTCGCCGAAGTTATGGGAATCAAAGTATTTTACGGGAAGAGTCTGCATGTGTGCAAACATCTTGTCTCTGATTTTCTTGAGAATACCCTGTGACACGTTTGCCATGATTCTGTTGTAAAGAAGACCTGCAAGAGCACCGCAGATGTAAAGACAACCGATTTTGCACAGAGCGACAAAAAGGTCTGTGAAACCGACTGCTGAGTCGGGAAGAAGCATGGGCTTTATATAGTCATCAATCAGGGTTTCAAGGAAAAGAGAGGACGCAACACTTGCAACGGCACTCAGAATGATGAAAAGCAAGACAAATATAAGATGGAATTTGTATTTGCCGAAGTAGCCGAAAAGCCGTTTTACAGTGTCCTTGTTGACTTTCACATCAGGTTTTGCAACCATTCCTCCCCGTCTTCCGGGACCGCCCATAGGCGGCATCTGACGTGATTTCTGTTCAGCCATTGTCGTCTCCTCCCTTCATCTGTGATTCATATACTTCTCTGTAGATATTGCTTGTTTCAAGAAGCTCATTGTGATTGCCCACTGCTGATATTCTGCCGTCGTCAAGAACGATAATCTTATCTGCATCCTGAACGGAGGATATTCTCTGAGCAATGATGATTTTTGTTGTTTCGGGGATTTCTTCTTTAAAAGCCTTTCTGATTTTAGCATCTGTTGCAGTGTCAACAGCACTTGTTGAGTCGTCAAGAATGAGTATTTTCGGCTTTTTGATAATCGCACGGGCAATACACAGTCGCTGTTTCTGACCGCCCGATACGTTTGCACCGCCCTGCTCAATATATGTGTCATATCCGTCGGGGAATTTCTCAATGAATTCATCTGCACATGCAAGCTTGCAGGCATTGATGATTTCTTCATCGGTTGCATCTTCCTTGCCCCAGCGTAAGTTCTCTTTTATTGTGCCTGAGAAGAGGACATTTTTCTGAAGCACCATTGCAACCTCGTTACGCAGAGCTTCAATGTTATAGTCACGGACATCTGTTCCGCCGACCTTTACACTGCCGTTTTTAACATCGTAAAGCCTCGGAATGAGCTGAACAAAGGTTGATTTTGAAGAGCCTGTTCCGCCGATAATACCGACTGTTTCACCTGATTCAATTTTAATATTGATGTTGTCAAGGCAGAGCTTATCGGCATTCTTTGAATATGAGAAATCGACATTGTCAAAAATAACCGAGCCGTCTTTTACTGTTGTTACTGCATTTTCCTTTTCGGTAATGTCACTTTTTTCGTCAAGTACTTCAACAATTCTTTCAGCACTTGCCTTTGACATTGTCATCATTACAAAAATCATTGAAACGAACATAAGGCTGTTGAGAAGCTGGGCTGTGTATGTGAAAAGGCTCATCAGCTCGCCTGTTGAAAGCTCTGTTGCCCCTGTGTTGACAATCAGCTTTGCACCGAACCATGAAATGAGGATTGTGCAGATATACACACTCATCTGCATAAGGGGAGCATTGAATGCAACTGTCTTTTCAGCTTTTACGAAATCGTTGTAGATGCTTCCCGATATGTTCTGGAACTTGTCTGTTTCAAAGCCCTGTCTGTTGAAAGATTTTACAACACGGATACCTCTGACATTCTCCTCAACAATGCTGTTGAGCTTGTCGTAGGTCTTGAAAACTCTTTTGAAAAGGGGATGGGCTTTTCTGATGATAAGGAACATTCCGAGGATAAGGAACGGAACAACACAAAGGAAAACAGATGCAAGCTTTGCATTTATACCGAATGCAAAAATGAAGCTGAATGCAAACATCATAGGGCTTCTGACAGCCATTCTTATTATCATCATGAATGACTGCTGAACATTGTTTACATCTGTTGTGAGTCTTGTCACGATACTTGCTGTTGAGAATTTGTCTATGTTTGAAAAGGCGTAATTCTGAACGCTGTAAAACATATCGTGGCGGAGATTCTTTGCAAAGCCTGCACTGGCAACTGCACAAGTTCTGCCTGCAACACCGCCAAAAAACATTGAAATAACGGCACTTATAAGCAGTGCAACGCCCATTTTAAGGACATACTGCATATCGCTCTTCTCAATACCGAAGTCGATAAGCGATGCCATGAGAAGAGGTATGACAACCTCCATAATAACTTCACCTATAACAAAAACAGGTGTCAGAATAGCAGGTTTTTTGTATTCACGGACACATTTTGCAAGTCGTTTTATCATTTTATTTTCTTCCTCCCTTCGGCATCGGACAGCAATCCTCAATTCCGAGTTCACTCAATGCCGTTTTCATATTATTTTTCATTCTCTTTATATATTCCGAAAGCTGTTGTTTTTCTTCCTCGGAAAAGCCTTGCATAAGCACTTCCTCATGCTTTCTGCGGTCATCCTCCATATAGCTTATCAGCTCAAGGGATTTATCAGTCAGTGTAAGCTTTTTCAGCCTTGCATCATATTCAACGGGGGAGCGTTCAACAAGCCCCTTCTGTACCATAAGATTGACAACCTTTGAAACGGTTGAACGGGTGATGCTGAATGCATCCTCAAGGTCCTTCTGAAAAACATCTCTGTCACGGTTATGGTCAAGATAGCCGATTATCCAGCCGTTAGTACCCGTTATGCTTTCAAAAAGCTGTTTATGGCTGTTATTGTCAATATACCGTCTGTTCATGTTTGAAAGGGAGTGCAGCTGCATCCCGATTGTGGGTTCATGCTTCAATTCATTCACCTCATTTGTTTGTTGAATGTCAAACAGTATGACATCAAACAATATTATATATCGGTTTTGTATTCAAGTCAATAAAAAAATGCGTATTCCGTGTAAAAAACACAGGGAATACGCACATTGATTTTATAATATTTTACCAAGCGATATTATAGTATTTTGTGATACTGTAAAGTGTTGCATCAAGGTCTGTGTTGATAACCTTGACTTTTGCTTCACGGAGAATCATGTTTGCATTAACGGTGGTTTCGTAAGAAACAACCTTGCCGTCAGGTGTGATTGTTGCTGTTGCCGAACAACCGCTGTATTTGAGCTCGACATTGCTTCTGTCAACGGTTGCACCCATGTTGGGAGCATATGTATTCATAACATCGTCAACAAGCATGAACTGGAAAATCTTTCCGTAAGAGCTCTGCTTGTCGGGGTTTGACATGTCATTCATTGCAATGTTGATGACATAGTTTCCGCTTGAGTCTGTGGTGTGTGTGATTGACTTGATATCAGCCATTGTCAGCATTGAAACATATGATGCACCGTCGGGTGAAATGTTTGCCTGAGCAGCTGCCTTGTCACCCTTTGCAATAGGTGTTTCAACAACCTCGTCTGAAAGATACTTGTCCTTTGCAACTCCGATATAAGCGTCACCGAGGGGATTTGAAAGCTTGATGTCAGCTGTTTTTGTCTGCTTTGACTTTGTCATTGCAGGAGCTTCTGACTTGAGCTTGTTGACTGCATCATTGAAGAAGCTGAGCCACTGCTCATCTGTCTGGGGAGCAGAAGCGGGAGCATCTGTGTTTGTGCCCTGAGGAGCAGTTGTCTGTTCGTTCTGTACGGGTGTGTTCTGTACGGGATTCTGAGTCTGAACCTGAGGAGCAGTTGTCTGAACCTGTTCAGCGCCCTGCTGAGGCTGAACCTCGGGATTGTTCATTCCGCCTGCAACACCGACCATGCCGATGATTGAAACACAGAGAAGACATACACCGACAGCAAGTATTGCATAAAGGAGACTCATTGTGCGTCTGTCCTCGGCAGCACGTCTTGAGACAACCTTTCTCTTCTTTTCTTTTTTCTTGGGTGCGGGAGCTTCTGTTTCTGATGCATCAGGAATCTGAGTATTTTCATTTTCTGATGTCATCAATAATGTATCCTGTTCATTGATATCCATTTTATTCCCTCTCAATTTTTACATTTTATATTATAATATCACATATCACAGCAATTGTAAATTGTTATTTTCAAAATAAAATGGATGTTTATTCTACAATCTGTTGTTTATAATCACTATTTACTTGACGAATATAATAATGAATGATATAATATAAACTGAATTTTTGTCTGAGGTGATAACGGATGAAAAACGAAGATAAAAACAACAGAATATCACAGGATAAGCAGCAGAATCTGGTGATTCCCGTCAACAGAAAGCTGCTGAGATATATCCTTATTATCATAACCTTCACTTTTGTGATGTACTGGGCAGCGACCAATACAGGGACTGTTATAGGTACGGTTGAAAAAGTGCTTACTCTGTTTTCGCCCTTTTTTGCAGGACTGTGCCTTGCATTTATAATCAACACAATTCTGTGTCCCTTTGAAAAAGGATGGGATAAGGTCTTCGGTAAAGTCAAGAAGCAGAAAATCAAAGACAAGCTCAGACGCCCTGTCTGTCTTGTGCTGAGCACACTTCTTGTTTTCGGTGCTGTCTTTGCCATTATATTCATGCTCATTCCCGAAATCATCAACACAGTGTCGAGTATAATCAACATGGTACCTGATGTGATAAGTAAGGTTGATGTCTGGTGGGGTGAATTCAAGGAGCTTCTTGAACAATATAACATTGTTCTTCCTTCACTTGATTTTGATTTCAGCAAGGCTATCAATACAGTCAACAATCTTCTGTCAAACTACGGTGAAAAGTTCATCAACACAACAGTTAATATCACGACAACCATTGTAACATTCATTGTCAATCTTGTCCTTGCTGTTGTTTTCTCGATTTACATCCTTTCACAGAAGGAAACTCTCGGCAGACAGGTGAAAGAGCTTATTCATGCAGTATTTCCCAGGAAAAAGACAGATAAGGTTTTTGATGTCATAGCACTGGCAAATCAGAGCTTTTCAAAGTTTGTTGTCGGTCAGCTTCTTGAAGCAGTTATAATCGGACTTCTTTGCTTCATCGGAATGCTGATTTTCAGAATGCCCTATGCAGGTGTTATTTCAGTGCTTGTCGGCTTTACGGCACTTATTCCTGTTTTCGGTGCATTCATCGGTACTGCAGTGGGTGTATTCCTCATTCTTCTTGTAAGCCCCATGAAAGCAGTCTGGTTTGTTGTATTTATTATTGTTCTTCAGCAGATTGAGGGTAATCTTATTTATCCCAAGGTCGTCGGCAAATCTGTGGGACTTCCCGGAATATGGGTTCTGCTTGCTGTAACTGTCGGCGGCGGTGCATTCGGCATACTCGGTATGCTTTTCAGTGTTCCCGTCTGTTCGGTGCTGTATGTCCTTGCAAGGGAATTTGTAGCAAGAAAAAACAGAAAAACCGATGATGAACCGATGAGTGAAGAAGCACAGGAAACGATTGAAACAGAGTAAATTTCATGAGAGGTGAGAGATATGCAGTGTAACAGATGCGGCGGACGGGCTCCCGAGGGGGCGGCATTCTGCCCTTTCTGCGGTGAAATACTCAACATTCAGAATGCTGTTCCTCCGGTTATGAATTCTCCTGTGAACGGTTTTCCTCCCGTGTATTATCCTCCCCGAAAAAGCAATACATGGATGCTTGTTGTCGGGATTATATTTATTGTTATTTTAAGTGTTGCAAGCTCCTTGGTCGGAAGGGTTCTTCCTTACCTGCTTGATGACACATTTATGAGCTCATTTGATGAGCTTTCAAGTCCCGAAAATGTTGCAACGGCTTATATCGAAAATTTCTTTATGAATGATTCACCCGTTTATGATGATTTCAATTATCAGACAACAATTGATTGGGACAGCGTTTTTGCAGATATTTATGCAAACGAGAATAATGACCCCGAAAGGGATTACGACATGGGCTATGATTATGCGGAGCGTGTTTTTGACGAATACTGTGAAGCTGTCATTCCCGATGTCGCGGATATGGATGAAATCAGGGTTGAATCCGTAACGGTACAGCCTTATACAGTTATTCATAATTATATAAACATTTTCGATGATTATTTCAGACCTCACGGGCTTTCTGCCGTGGATTATATTTCCTATTCAGACATAAAATCCGTTCATGAGGTGTCGCTGACTGTAACATTTTATAATGATGCAGGTGAGACGGGCGAAATCCCCGTTATTGTGAATGTTGCCGGGTTTGACGGCTATTATGATGTTATTACAGACAGCCTTTTTACAGACAGCTTTATTGTGTATGCACTTTCAGACAGTGACAGTAACGGAGTCTGAGTTATTTTTAATAAAACGGAGAAAAGATAATGGAAACATCTAAAGCAAAGGTCCTTTCGGGGCTTATATGGAAATTTGCAGAGCGTATATCGGCTCAGGTTGTCACCTTTGTGGTGTCAATCATTCTCGGACGTCTGCTCATGCCCGATGATTACGGTCTGATTTCGGTTGTAACAATGTTTATAACATTCGCAAACTGTATCGTGACAAACGGCTTCGGCAGCTCGCTTATACAGAAAAAGGATTCGGATAATCTTGATTTTTCTACTGTGCTGTATTTTCAGTTCGGTTTTTCATTGGTTCTTTACGGAATTCTTTTTGTATCAGCTCCGCTTATTGCAAAGTTTTTCGGTCGCGGTTATGATCTGCTTGTCCCCGTTCTCCGTGTTCTTGGCGTGAGAATTCCGCTGACGGCAAT
The DNA here is from genome assembly GCA_017473925.1 of Clostridia bacterium. Classification (GTDB taxonomy): domain Bacteria; phylum Bacillota; class Clostridia; order Oscillospirales; family Acutalibacteraceae; genus UBA1081. The sequence goes on from JAFUIY010000064.1 coordinate 13,651, forward strand.
CAATAATGTTCAGCAGGCATATGTCGGCAAGAAGATGATTTTCAGAAAGTTTTTCCTGTCCACAATTGTCGGCACTGTTGTCTCTGCCGTTGTCGGTATTTATATGGCGTATGCAGGCTACGGTGTCTGGGCGCTTGTCGGTCAGTATCTGACAAATACTTTTATCAGCACGATAATCCTTGCCTTCACAATCAGATGGAGACCTGAACTGAAGTTCTCCTGGTCAAGACTCGGAGAGCTGTTCAGATACGGATGGAAGCTCCTTGTTGCCGGAATTATTTCCGAAACCTATACAGAGCTGAGAAAAGGTGTTATAGGAAAGCTTTACACAAGTGCAGACCTTGCATATTTTGACAGAGGTATGCAGATACCGAATATTATAGTTACAAACATCAATACAACAATCTCAAATGTTCTTTTCCCCGCTATTTCAAATGCACAGAACAATATTGCAGATGTCAAGGCAATCATGCGCCGTTCAATCAGAATGAGCTCATACATCATGTGCCCCATGATGTTCGGTCTTGCTGTTGTTGCAGAGCCTCTGATTTTATTCCTGCTGACTGATAAATGGCTTCCTTGTGTTCCTTATCTGCAGATTTACTGTATTTCATACTGCTTTGAGCCTATCCAGACGGCAAATCTTCAGGCAATCAAGGCTGTAGGCAGAAGTGATATATTCCTGAAGCTTGAAATTATCAAAAAGCTTTCATACACAATAATTCTTGTTGCCGTTATGTTCCACAGTGTTGATGCAATTGCATACAGTCTTCTTCTCAACACACTTATTGCTGTTCTTGTCAACACTTCACCCAATAAGAAGCTTATCGGCTATTCCTTCAGGGAGCTTCTTGCAGATATGGCACCGGGAATTCTTCTTTCCGCAGTTATGGCAGTTGTTGTTTTTCTTGAAGGAATGCTTCTTCCGTTTTCGGCACTTCCCGAAATGATAATTCAGGCAGCAACAGGTGCCGTTCTTTACCTTGTTCTTTCCGTTGTATTCAGGGTTGAGAGTTTTTCTTATCTTCTCAATACTGTAAAAGAAATGATTCCATTAAAAAAGAAATCATAAATATAATCAGGAGACTTCTTATGAGTGAGTTGATATCAGTTATTGTTCCCGTATATAACGTGGAAAAACATCTTGAAAAATGTATAAGGTCCATACTCTGTCAGTCATACACAAACATCGAGCTGATTCTTGTTGATGACGGCTCAAAGGATAACAGCGGTGCGATGTGTGATACTTTTGCATCAGAAGACAGCCGTGTAAGAGTAATTCACAAGGCTAACGGCGGTGTTGCTGCCGCAAGAAATACAGGCATACTTGAAAAAAAAGGTGATTTTTACTGTTTTGTTGACTCAGACGATACGGTACATCCCAATTATATTGCAAACCTCTATAAAATCATTACAGAGTATAATGCCGATATTTCTATGAGTGCATATCTTTATGCATGGGATGACGGCAGAAAGAAACGCACAAGAAATGCGGAATATCCTGATAACCACATTTTTACCGATACGGGCAGGGATGCACTCGGTAAAATGCTTTATTCAAAGATTTATGCCCCTGCATGTTATTCAAAACTTTTCAGAAGTTCAAAAATCAAAGTGCATTTTCCGCCTTATGCAATAGGCGAAGACATGCTTGCAGCTGTTGATTATCTTATGCAGGCTGATACGGTTGTAATGTCAAATGAGCCTCATTATTATTATCTGCAGAATGACGAAAGTGTTATGCACTCAGTAAATCCTGATAAGGTTTTTGACCTTGTTACAACGGGCGACGAAATGATGAAGATTGTTCCTGAAAAATGCCCTGAAAACAAGTCTGCCGCTGCATACTATATTGTTGAAAAAAATATGGATGCATATTTTAAAATTTCAACTGTAAGCGGACAGAAGGATAAGCTTGAGAGAATAAAAGCGAATATAAAAAAATATGCACCCATGGTTGCTGCAGACAGCAATGCTCATATGCATATAAGAAAAGACTGCAAAGCTGTACGTTTCGGTATTCCTGCTCTTAAGGCTTACAGAAAGGCAAAAGCAGTTACGGGCAGAATCATAAAATATGTGACAAATGAGCTTCCCACCGTTATTGTCAATATGCTTTCATTCCTGCCGAGACACAACATTATCATCTTTGAATCAATACCGTCATTTGCAGACAACACATACTGGTTCTTTAAATATCTTGTTGAAAACACTGATATTGAAAAGAGGTATAAGCTTGTATGGCGTGTGCGTACCGCTGATGATGTAAGGGATGAACTGTGCGGACGGAAAATAAAGTGCATTGTCAAGAATGCGAAAACAGCAAAACAGAAGATTGAACTGGGTTATTACTGGAATTTTGCAAAGTTCATTGTTGACTGTAACGACTATGTATACAAGAAACATCCTAAACAGAAGAGAGTTTTCCTCGGTCACGGAATGCCCGTGAAGATTGTAAAGGATTATGACCTTCTCAAGGGCGATGTTGACATGAATATGATTACTACTTACAATCTTAACAGTCATTTCTATGACATCGGTGACAAGGATGAGAATATGAGGAATTTCGGTTATTGCCGTACTGATGTGCTTTATGAGCATGCCGGAATCAGACAGGACAGGGATAAGACATATATCATATGGATGCCCACATACCGTCAGCATACAAGGGCTGACAGCCTGAGAATCGAGAATAATTTCCCTCTGGGACTTCCTGTTATCAAGTCAACGGAGCAGATGGCTGAAATCAATGAGTTCCTTAAAGAAAACAACACAGTTCTTTATCTCAGGCCTCATCCTGCACAGGATGTCAGCGTGATGAAGCTTGACGAAATGAGCAATATTGTCATAGCTGACAATAAATATCTTAACGGAACCCAGATTTATGATTTCCTTACAGGTACCGATGCTCTCATTACTGACTATTCCTCTGTTTATTATGACTATCTCATGATTGACAGACCGATAGCTCTTGCTGTTGAGGATCTGGAAGAGTTCAGCGCAAAATGGCCTATGTATTTCAAGGACTTCAAGGCAAATTATATCTGTCCCTATATTGACACCGTTGATGACCTTAAAAAATTCATCAAGGATGTTGCAACGGATAATGATGAATTCAGGGAAGAACGCCTGAAAGCAAAGCACCGTTTCTATGATTATACGGACGGAAAAACATGTGAAAGAATATATAACTTCATGGTAAAAGAATATAAGATGTAAAACAAGGAGCCGGCTCATGTAAAGTGAACCGGCTCTGAAATTTTATTTTTCCATTGTTATTGTTACGGGAATGCTTGTCATATATCTCTGCTTCAGATTCGGCTTGACTCCCGTTGAATAGTTGATGTCAAGGGATGCTGTATACTCTGTTTTTCCCTCCTCAAAGGGGACTGTGAATGTGACCTCCCATTCAAGAGGAATTGCAGTACCGTCTCTGACGGGAAGAACTGTTTCCTCGGGAAGAAGGGCATCTCCGTTGTCTTTTCCTGCCGTGTACATCACATATCCTGTTTCACAGCCGCTGATTGTAATGCTGTGAAGCATTCCGTAAAAGTCAGGCTCTGTTTTGCCGATGCTGACTGTTGTTCTGCATTCGAGCATACCGTTTTTGTCTGCATTCCTGAAAACAAATTCCGTTGCGGAAACAGAAATGTTGACACGGTTTACAACCTGAGAGACTGTTTCGCCTGATGCGCTTATGTATTTATTCCTGACGGCAGAGGCACCTGTTATCAGGAGTATTCCTGCCAGAATCAGGCATATACCTGCTGTGAGAAGTTTTTTGTGTTTCATTTTATCATCACCGCTTATATTTTATATCGGATTGAATATTATGTCAACCGTCGGATATTTCCATGACGGCTTTTTTGTAGTCTTCATATGTCATGAATGTGTTGATAAGCTTCAGAAGCTGACTGTTTGACATACGGGAGGGAAGTGAAAGTGCTTTCAGGAGCTTCCTTTTTCTTTCGGCGGAGTTGTCATGTCCCGTCAGAGAGTCTTCGTAAAGGTCATTCACAGTGACAGGTCTTGAGTCGGCTTTTTCGCATTCCTTACGAAAAACACCTGCTTTTGTCAGGGCATCTGTTATGATTTCCTCGCTTAAGCCCTCAACACCGAGCTTACCCTCTTTTGATGCTTCTGTTTTTCGTTTTTCCTTGCCGAAAACATCGGGGATATATACATTGATGATTTCGCCGTCAGATGCAATATTGCTGATGAAATTCCTTATCCTGAAGCCTGCCGAATCGCTGTCAGTCATGACGATGATTCCTTTTGTTTTTGCCAGGTTTCTGATAAAAGCTCTTTTTTCCTTGTCGGAGAAAATCCTGAAGCCGTCTGTTTCGATAATCACTGCATCAATAAAATTTGCGAGCTTTATTTTGTCGTATTTCCCTTCGACAATTACGGGTCTGTCAAGCTTTATCATCTTTTCCCACCTGTGATGTAAATAAGCTTTGCAATGAGCTCTTCAAGTATGACAGTATTGTTCATTGAGAATGATTTTATTTTTATATCAGCTTCGGAAACTGCAGAAATAAGCGCCTTTACCTGCTCCATTGAAAGATTTCTTGCAGAGCTTGCCGCTTTGTCAAGACGGAATGTCTTTCCCTTGTAGGACGGGAAAGCACTGACTACATCACGGGTATTTGCTCTGTTTGCAGCTGCTGTTTTTGCTCTGTATATATCCACATAGCCGAATGCAATCGTACCGATTATCATTGTGGGCTCTGTTTTGTTTTTGATAAGCTCTGAGAGAATTTCAAATGCTCTGTCAGCTTTACCGTTGTTGATTGCCGTTGTAAGGTCAAAAACGGATGCCTCGACACTTCTGATTGCAATTTCATCCACCATTTCACGGGTGATTTCATTACCTCCTGAGAATGCACACAGCTTGTCAAATTCATTGAGAAGCACCGTCATCTCATTGCCGACGACGGAAATAAAATAATCTGCCGTTTCCTTTGAAATTGATGTGTTTCTTTTGCCTGCAGAGCGTACAAGCAGGTCTGCCACCTGACTGTCGCTTCTTTTTGAAAGGCAGAAAACAACACCGTTTCTGTTCATGCTGTCAAGTATCGCTTTCCACTTTGAGTTCTGCTTTTCGTCAACCTCCGTTGTTGCCATGAGGAAGATAAGCGTTGTTGTGGAGGGGATTGAGGGCAGATACTCTGTGTATTGCTTAAGTTCGTCTGCCGTTGTTTTAAGGAAAGGGAAGTCCTTTATGAAAACACAAACTCTGTCACTCATCATGGGAAGTGATTCGCATGCTTCGTAAACTGAATCAAAGGTTACTGTTTCCGAATCAAAATAATAGTAATTGAAGCTCATTCCCGAGGTGTCGGTTATTGATGAAGCCAGCTGATTTGCATAAAATGATGACAGATAGCTTTCATCACCGTACACAAAATACAGTGAGGCAAAGTCACCCTGACGGATGTGTTTTTTTATTGAGTTTTCGTCATTAATCAGCATAGATTATTTCTCCTCCCGTCAGTGTGGTTACATATCTGAGTGTGCCGTCTGTTTTTGTTGAATAAATATTCGGGTTGTCGTAGATTATATCTCTGTCAGTAGAAATGAATATGTTGTCAAAGCGTGAAAGGTCTGTCTCAGGCAGGTTTTCTCTCGTTATCAGCAGGTCTGCATAGCTCCAGCCTTCAGGCACTGCAGAGAAATCGGATGTCGCTTTGTAAATGATAGTACAAGTGAAATCAGGGGATTCAATCCTTGCACCCGAAAACCTTTCATTATTAATATATAACAAATTTGTCCTGCCGTCAATCCTGACATTGCATTCATCGCTTCTTTTTGCATCAGAATCAAGCAATGAATCTGCAGAAATGTCAAGGTTCTGTGTCGTTGCAAGGACATTGTCAAATGAATATTTCCCTGCAAGTGCACCTGCATAGGATGCTTCTGTTTCTGTATTTCTCGGAATGAGGAGCAGGTCAAAGCTTTTTGCGTTTACATTGTTTATATTGTTTGTGAAAATGTATTCTGAGTTGTTGTCTCCGCCGCAGCCGAGAATGATGTTCCTGTTTCCCGACCTTAATATTACGGCGCTTCCGTTGCCCACTGAGCATACTGTAATTTTATGGGTAAATGTTTCCGTTATTTCGGTTGTCACTGAAAGCACAAGAAATGCTGCTGAGCAGACAGCCACGGAAATGTACAGCAGCTTTCTCTTTTTACGGAAAGCAGCAACGGAAATGAGGACTGCAAAAGTGATTATTCCCAGACACAGCACAACACCTGCCGACTGTGCATCAATTACTGCCCATGAGAGGTCTGCAATGAATTCACTGACAGCAAGAATGTACTTTATTATCACATTGCAAAGGAATATGCACGGGCTTGAAGCAGGCGGAAAAAAGGAAAATGCAGTGCCTATTATACTCAAAGGCATAATCAGCTGTGCGACGGGAACACAAAGAAGATTTGTCAGGGGAGAAGCAAATGAATAACAGTCAAAAGTAACTGCAGAAATGAATACAGTAAATAACGACGCAATAAGGGATATCAATGCAGTCGATAATAATGATGATATAATTTTATAAATTTTCACAGGTCTGATAAAGGGTTTTATTCCGGATATAAGTGAAAATGCAGGTTCTCCGAGGGTAATAAGACCGAGTGTTGCGAAGAAAGACATCTGCAGTGAAATGCTTGTGACTGCAAAGGGATTGGCTGTAAGTATCAGAGTCAGTGCGATGAAGAGTGAATTAAGAGAGTCTGACTTCCGTCTGATAAAACCTCCCGAAAAGAGAACTATCTGCATTATTCCTGCTCTTACGACAGAATCCGTAAAGCCTGTGATACCCATGAAAAAGATTACGAATATGATTGAAATGATACTCTGAAGCAGCTTTTTGTTTCTGCCGGGCAGGTTCCTTAACAGCATGTATATCGCTGATGTCCAGAATGTAAGATGAAAGCCTGAAACTGCAAAAAGGTGAGAAATACCCGAATGGCTGAAATTGAGCTGAATATCACGGCTGAGGGAAGCCTTGTTGCCTGTGAGCAAGGCATCGGCAACAGCTGCGGAATCTGTCGGAAAAACATCTGTCAGACTGTCGGAAACACCTCTTCTTATCGCATCAAAATAAAATAGAGGGGAATGTCTTTCAGCGGGTAAAACTTCGGGCTTTTCACTGCTGTAAGCTCTGATATAAATGCCGTCTGACTTGTAATTCAGTGCTGACACGGAGTCTTCAAGGGAATATATTCCCCGTACGGAAACGGTGAGCTTGTCGTCAATTTCCGCATCGGCTTTATGCTTTGAGTTTATTCTTATTTTAATATTGGTCTGTTTCCCGTCAACAGAAATATTGCTGAGGGTGTAATAGTGATTACCGTAGTCGTTGCTGTATTTATAAACAGTACCGCTGACGGTGCATATGCTGTCGGTACACAGTGTCTGTGCAGGCTCGTATTCAAGTATTGTTTTAACTGTAAATAAAGAAGATGAAAGAAGCAATGCACAGATACAGGTGAGGATTTTACGGAGAAGTGCGTGCTTCTTTCGCAGTAAGAATACAGGGACAGAACATATCGCTGAAACAAGAAAAACAGCTGCTGCGGTGTAAACACCGCAGTAACTGTAAATCATCAGAGATATGAATAATGCCGAACCGAAATATACAAACGGACGGGACATGGAATCACCTGTAAATCAGAATTTATCGGGATAATGCACAATGCAAAATGCACAATGCATAATTACATAATCCAAGCCCGAAGGGCTTCCGAAACAATTTGCCGAAGGCAAATTATATCACATTTGCGTAGCAAATATATCACATCCGTCACTGACGGATATATCACATTTTCCGCAGGAAAATATA
>JAFUIY010000065.1 GCA_017473925.1 Clostridia bacterium
GCTCACCCTGTTCAATCGAAAATGAAACATTATCACATGCATTGATGGTCATTTCACCCATTTTATATCTCTTATAAACTGAATTCATTTCAATAAAGCTCATTTTAGTTATCCTCCCGTATTTCAATTGATTGTATTGTATAATTTCTGCATAACTTCTGAAGCTGCCGTTCCTGCATACTGAAGTCCGGAGCCGCTGTTCTCGAGAACAGCAACAACGGCATATGGGAATGAGTCGTCATATGAGAAACCTGCAAACCATGCATGAGGCTTTTCATTGTCCCGTTCTGCAGTACCTGTTTTTCCGCACATTGTCAGATTTCCGAATCTGTAATCACCGTAATAATTTGAAACTGTTGAACGCATCATTTCTTTTAATGTATCGGCTGTTGTTTTGTTGATTGTACAAGATGACAGTTCAGGCTCTGCAGTATAAACGGTTCTGCCGTTTGAATTGACGGCAGTTTTTACAAAATGAGGTTGGTATGATGTTCCTCCGTTTGCTATAGAACAGACAAAAGAAAGGAATGAGTACGGGTTGACAAGTGTATCTGCCTGACCTATACCTGTCCAGCCGAGAGTGCCGAGTGTGTCATCTGCTGTAGTTCTGAATTTGCCGTCAGTGTTAAGAATTCTGTCGCAATTCCGGACAGATGAATTGAGTCCTGCAAGATTGAAAGCTTCATTAAGCTTATCAGCGCCCAGCTGAATTGCAATCTGTGCAAATGCACAGTTGCATGAATAATTGAGTGCCTGTGTGAAATCAACTGTACCATGTACATCATTGCATATGATTGTACCTTCGCCTGTGTTATATGAACCTGTACATTTGAATGACTGAGTGTGAATATCATCAATATTTTCAATCGCACCGAGTGCAGTTACAAGCTTGAAAACAGAGCCGGGAGTATACAGACCGCCGTAAAGCCTGTTGATGTATACGCCGTCATAATCGGGATTATTTTCAATGTCTGAGGGCTTATTGAACATATCGTATGACGGTGATGAGGCAAGACAGACCAATTCACCGGTTTTATAATTACAGACAGCAATACATCCTTTATAAGGGAGGAGCTGTTCATAAGCGAATGCACAAAGCTCAGCATCGAGAGTCAGACACAATGTGTTTTTTGTTTCAGTATTGACACCGTACAGCAGGCTGTAGCTGCAGAGCTCTTCACGGAATGTATCCTGAATACCGCCATCGATAAATCCCTGATTATCACCGATAATGTGAAGCAGAGCTGCCCTTGTTGAGGGATTGCTGCTGTAGTGTCTTTCGCCGTTGCTTGTATAAGCAATTTTGTTTCCGTTAATATCAGTAATATCACCGGCATTCAGAATTGTACCGCTGTCATAAAGGTGTGCATTGACTGATTTTAGTGCATATTCTTCTGCATTTGAAAACATCGATACAATCAGAATAGAAGTGACAGTCAGAAATATAATGATAACTGAAAATATCATTATCAGCCTTTTATTAATTATATTCATTTTTTCCTGACCTCCGTTCTTACCGGCTTCATCTGCGAATATGAACGGGAATCAGCAGCTTTTATGAAAGCAAGAAGCCCCCATGAGCATATCATACTTGAACCTCCACGGCTTACAAAGGGGAGTGTAACACCTGTAAGCGGCAGGAAGTCTGTTACGCCGAAAATATTAAGAGCTGTCTGAACAATTATCATTCCTGCAGCAGCACATGATGCTATTGTAAAAAATGATGAGCGTGCAAATTTTGCATTATAGACTGCAGCTGCAGCAAGACCTGCAAGACTGATAACAATAAGAAAAGATGTCATCATGCCGAGTTCTTCGGAAATGAGGCCGAAAATCAAGTCTTCCGTTGCAGCAAATATATCCCTGAGGTGACCGTTTCCGATTCCGACACCGAAGAATCCGCCGCTTGCAGAATAAATAAGTGTTCGTGTCTGCTGATAACCGCCTGAATCATACATATGCTCCCATATGTGTCTGTAGCTTGCAAAACGGTTAAGAATATATGACTTCATAGTAAGGATTATTATGACGCCGATTACTGCAGCTGTGCATACAAGAACGATAGTTCTTATGTCACCTGAACGAAGAAATGCTATCATAATAAATGTTGCAAAATATATTAGTGCTGTACCAAAGTCAGACATAAGACCGAGAAGACCGACACATGAAACTGCAAAAAGAACATATGCTGTCAGGGATTTTGATGACTGTATTTTATCAAGAGGTGCAGCTCCGACATAAATGAATGCAAGCTTTACGAATTCAGAGGGCTGAATTGAGACGGGGCCAATATAAATCCAGTTTTTGGCACCATTGATTTCTTCGGCAAAAAGGAGAGTAAATGCAAGCAGTCCCAGTGCTGCAACCGCCATCGGTACGCGTAAGGCACTTGTTCTTGTTGTACTTTGCATATATATAACCATTGTGATAAAAACAGCGAGTCCGGCTATGATTGCGAAAAACTGGGTCTGAGCTTTGGACGGAGATACACTTGAGGTTACGAATAAACTGATTGATGATAATGCAAAACCAACCATTTCAAGGCTTATATGCCTGTTCTGAACAACTGCAAAGATGAAATAATATATCCATTCACAAATAATAAAGATTGCAAAATAAAGCAGCAATTCAGTGAAATTTTCACCTGCATCAGCAAGGACAAGATAGCTCATTATTACCTGATATAAGGTCAGGCACAGCATTATAAGCAGACTGAAAAGACCGTACATACTGCCCGGTCTGCCGAAATATAATTTTGTGTTTTTAGTTGTTTCCAAAATAAATCACTCCGGATTA
>JAFUIY010000066.1 GCA_017473925.1 Clostridia bacterium
AAGGGTGATGAATTCTTCAACACAATGGGTACAGAAAAATCAAAGGGTACAAAGGTATTCGCTCTCGGCGGTAAGATCACAAACACAGGTCTTGTTGAAGTTCCCATGGGTACTACACTCCGTGAAATCGTTGAAGTTATCGGCGGCGGTGTTCCCAATGGTAAGAAGTTCAAGGCAGCTCAGACAGGCGGCCCCTCAGGCGGTTGTATCCCTGCTTCAATGCTTGACATTGAAATCGACTACGACAACCTTGTTGCACAGGGTGCAATGATGGGTTCAGGTGGTCTTATCGTTATGGACGAAACAGACTGTATGGTTGATATCGCTAAGTTCTTCCTTGAATTCACAGTTGATGAATCATGCGGTAAGTGTACTCCCTGCCGTATCGGTACAAAGAGACTTTACGAAATTCTTGAAAAGATCACAAACGGCAACGGCACTCTCGAAGACCTTGACGAAATGGAAAAGCTCTGCCATTACATCAAAGAGAACTCACTCTGCGGTCTCGGTCAGACAGCTCCCAACCCCGTTCTTTCAACATATCAGAGATTCAAGGATGAATACATTGCTCACGTAGTTGACAAGAGATGTCCTGCAGGCGTTTGTAAGAACCTTCTTACAATCAGCATCATCGAAGATAAGTGTAAGGGTTGTACAGCATGTTCAAGAGTATGTCCCGTCGGTGCAATCTCAGGTTCTGTCAAGAATCCTCATGTTATTGATCCTGCTAAGTGTATCAAGTGCGGAGCTTGTATTGAAAAATGTAAGTTCGGCGCAATCGTAAAGAAATAAGGAGGAACGGATAAAATGGCTGATGTTAATGTAAAAATCAACGGTAAAGAATATACCGTTCCTGCCGGCAGCACAATTCTCGAAGCTGCACGAATTGCAGGTATAAATATTCCCACACTCTGCTACCTCAAGGAAATCAACGCAATCGGTGCATGCCGTATCTGTGTTGTTGAGGTAAAGGGCGCAAGAAGCCTTGTTGCAGCTTGTGTATTCCCCGTTAATGAGGGTATGGAGATTTTCACAAATACTCCCAAAGTTATTGAAGCAAGAAAGACAACTCTCAAGCTTATCCTTTCAGACCACAAGAAAGAATGTCTTTCATGTGTAAGAAGCGGCAGCTGTGAGCTTCAGAAGCTCTGTTATGAATACGGTATTGAAGATGAATCTGCTTTTGCAGGTGTTACAAATAAGTATGATATCGACAAGTCAGCATCACACATGACACGTGACAACGAAAAGTGTATTCTTTGCCGTCGTTGCGTAGCTGTTTGTGAAAAGAATCAGGGTGTTGCAGTTATCGGTGCAAACAACAGAGGCTTTGATACAAGCATCAGTTGTGCATTTGATTACGACCTCGGCGATGTTGCTTGTATCTCCTGCGGTCAGTGTATCACAGCTTGTCCCACAGGCGCTCTTGCAGAAAGAGATGATACTCAGAAGGTATTTGATGCAATCAACGACCCCGAAAAGGTTGTTCTTGTTCAGACTGCTCCCGCAGTAAGAGTCGGCCTCGGTGAAGAGTTCGGTTACCCCATCGGTTCTGTTGTAACAGGCAAGATGGTTTCAGCTATCCGTGCTCTCGGCGTTGACAAGGTATTTGACACAAACTTTGCTGCTGACCTTACAATCATGGAAGAAGCAACAGAGTTCTTCGGCAGATATACAAAGAAGGAAAATCTTCCTCTTATCACATCCTGCTCACCCGGATGGATCAAATACTGCGAACATTACTATCCCGAAATGATTCCCAACCTTTCATCATGTAAGTCACCTCAGGGTATGTTTGGTTCTGTTGCAAAGACATACTATGCACAGAAAGAGGGCATCGACCCCAAGAATATCTTTGTTGTCAGCGTAATGCCCTGTACAGCTAAGAAGTTTGAGGCTGAAAGAATGGACCACACTGCAGTAGAAGGTCTTGCAGACATCGATGCAGTTGTAACAGTCCGTGAACTTGCAAGAATGATCAAGAAGGCAGGCATTATGTTCAATATGCTTCCCGACGGTGAATTCGATGCTCCCTTCGGTCTCGGTTCAGGTGCAGGTACTATCTTCGGTGCAACAGGCGGTGTTATGGAAGCTGCTCTTCGTACAGCTTACGAAACACTTACAGGTGAAGAGCTTGATAAACTCGAGTTCAATGATGTCCGTGGTACAGAAGGCATCAAGGAAGCAACTTACACAATCGCAGGCAACGAAATCAGAGTTGCAGTTGTTTCAGGTACTGCTAATGCAGGCAAGCTCCTTGATATGATCAAGGCAGGCGAGAAGACATATGACTTCATCGAAGTTATGGCTTGTCCCGGCGGCTGTGTAAACGGCGGCGGTCAGCCCATCCAGCCCGCATCAGTTACAAACAACTATGATGTAAGAGCTCTCCGTGCTGCAGGTCTTTATGAAGACGATAAGAACCTTCCCATCAGAAAGTCACATCTCAATCCTGATGTCAAGGCTGTTTATGCTGAATTCTTCGGCGAACCCAACAGCCACAAGGCTCACGAAATCCTTCACACAGGCTACACAGCAAGAAAAGTATATTAATTCAATAAAATAATCAAGGCGATGTATCATACGATACATCGCCTTTGTGTTTTAGTATAAATAAATATTGGCACAGTCTTTTGAAAGCTGTTTCAGCTGTTCAGTGTAGCCGTTAATGCTGAACAGTACATAAAAATCTTTTCTGTCAGCCTTATTCCAATCAACCTTTTTTGCTTTCTCAATTAAAGCATAATATACATCTGTATCCATCGGTTTTGTAGTGTATTTGCATTCACCGAAAATGATGTTCTTTTCATTCTCATCAACTGCAACAATGTCAATTTCTGTGTCTTTTCTGTCCCACCATCTTCCGATTTTCTGCGGAACAAAATCCCACACACCCTGCACAATAAGTTCATTTATATATTCTTTTCTGCAGATGTCTTCATAAACAAAAGCCGTATGATTGGGAATGAAGCCTTTTCTGATTTTATCAAGAACAAAATCCTTATAGTCTGTTTCAATAAATGATTTGTACGGATAAATGAACAAGAACCAGAATTTAATATAATTATCTTTGATTTTGTAAAGTCCCATTTTGCTTTTTTCGGGATTTTTTTCAGTTATGGGGACTTCTCTTTCAAGAATATCAAGGTCTATAAGAACATTGAGATATTTCGGAAGATTTGTCTCTCTTACACCGAGAGCCGCCGCAATTTCACTTGCCCTTTCTTTACCTGATGCGATTATTTTGATTATTGAAAAATAGCTTCCCACATCCTGAACTTCTTTTTCCAGAAGAAAATTCGGCTCCTCATAAAGGTAGCTTTCTTTTGACATTACGCTGTTTTCGATTGCATCATATATGTCTTCAAATATGCTGAAGGATTCAATATATTTAGGAACTCCGCCTGTGACAGCGTAATTCTCAACAAGCTGCTTTTCAGTCATTTCTCCATCAAAAAAGTCCTGATAATATTTAAACGGAATCTGATGCATCTTCAGCTGACCTGTTCTTCTGCCGTAAAGAGGGCTTGAATAAGATAATGTCTGGTTATACATCATGTTGACAAGCGAGCCGCAAAGTACAAGCATCACGTTTTTATCTTTCAGAATTGTGTCCCAGATTTTCTGCATTTTTGATATGAATGCAGGGTTTGATTTTCCGATATACTGAAATTCGTCAATGATGATGAGTTTTCTTTTTTCAGGCATAAAAGATGCAAGATAGGAAAAGAGTGTTTCCCATTCATCAACCTTTGCATTCTCCAGTAACTCATTTTGTGTGTACATGGCAACAGATTTTGTGAATGCATTTCTGTTTTCATTTTCTGATTCTTCAGTTGCAAGGAAGAAAAGAGCATCTTTGTCTTTAATAAATTCACTCAGAAGAGAAGTCTTTCCGATTCTTCTCCTGCCGTATATGACGACAAAAGATGATTCCTTTTTTTTGTATTCATTCTGAAGAAAATTTATTTCATTTTTTCTGTCAACAAACTTTTTCATAGTTATCACCACTTGTATTATATGTGATTATGATATTATTATACCACAAAGTATAATTATTTCAAGTATAATTTTTGAAATAATTAATAATAAACACCGTCTCGGCTGAGACGGTGTTAACTATTGTGTTAAAACTGAATTATTCAGCAACAACTGTTTCTTCAACCTTGCCTGCAACAACTGCATCAAAGTCATCCTCAATTTCCTTTGAGGGCTTCTTTGTAAGGAGAGAAACCACAACGATAACGATTGATGAGAAGATGAAAGCGGGAAGGAGCTCGTAAATTCCGAATGCTCCGCCGAGGGGATTGAGCACAAGCTTCCACAGGAATACCATGCCTGCACCGCTGACCATACCTGCAACAGCACCTGCTCTTGTTGTTCTCTTCCAGAAAAGTGAGAAGAGCATAAGGGGGCCGAAGGTAGCACCGAAGCCTGCCCATGCGAATGAAACAATTGAGAAAATTACACTGTTTTCGTCAAGAGCGATGATAACGCCGATGATTGCAATGACAAGAAGTGTAATTCTTGTTACAAGCATAACCTGTTTATCTGTTGCATTCTTTTTTGCAACGCCCTGGAAAATGTTCTTTGCAAATGCAGATGCTGCAATAAGAAGATATGAGTCAGATGAACTGATTGTTGCAGCAAGGATACCTGCCATAATAAAGCCTGCAAAGATGGGGCCGATGCCTGTTGAGAAGAATGATGTTGTAAGTGTAATGAAAATGTTTTCTGCACCTGATTTTGTAAGGTGTGCTGTGGGGAAAAGCTGTCTGCCGACAAGACCGATGAAAACTGCAACTGCAAGAGAAATAACAACCCATACCATTGCAATTCTTCTTGACATCTTGAGCTCGCCTTCCTTACGGATAGCCATAAATCTGAGAAGAACCTGAGGCATGCCGAAGTAACCGAGACCCCATGCCATACATGAAGCGATTGAAAGGAAGCCGTATTCTGCAGCTTCACCGAACACGGGCTTACCTGCTTCGACAACCTGTGTTGCAACATCGTTGACAACCTCTGTTGCGGGGGTTGCAAGACCGAAGAAATCAAGGAAACCGGGAATTGCCTTTGCATTTTCAATAACTGCAGCGGGGCCGCCTGCCTTGACTGTTGCCATGACAACGATAATAACAAGAGCAGAAATCATAACGATTGCCTGCATAAAGTCTGATGCACTTTCTGCAAGGAAACCGCCGAGGATTGTGTAAACGAGAACAAATACAGCACCGACAATCATCATCAGCTTGTAATCAAGACCGAAAAGTGTTGCGAAAAGCTTACCGCATGTAACAAAACAGCTTGATGCATAAACTGTGAAGAAAATAAGAATGAAAAGTGCTGCAAGGGTCATGATGACCTTGTTCTTTTCACGGAAACGGTTTGAGAAAAACTTGGGAAGAGTGATTGCATTGTTTGCTCTGATGCTGTAACGGCGGAGTCTCTTTGAAACTATAAGCCAGTTGATGTACGTACCGACTGCGAGACCGATTGCTGTCCATGCAGCGTCTGCAAGACCGCACCAGTATGCAACACCGGGAAGACCCATAAGAAGCCAGCCGCTCATGTCGGATGCTTCCGCACTCATTGCTGTGACCCAGGGACCGAGTGAACGGCCGCCGAGATAATAGTTTTCTGAACTTTTGTTTGCTTTTTTGGCATAAACCAGACCGATACCGATAACGATTGCCATGTAGATGACCATAGCAATAAGAATCATAATCTGATTACCTTCCATAAAAAACAACTCCTTTCACAAAATTGATTGTTTTTAAACGAATACGAATGCAAGTATAACACAAACAAAAACAGAATGCAATACAGAATAAAGTACAGACCGAAGCCTGTACTTTACGGAATAAATATTATTAAATCGGCTATATATAAAGAATAAATAACAAGAATGCAGTCTATACTTAAAATAATACAAAAAATATACTTTAACTTTTTATCCTTGTCATGAAGAATGGCATCATCTTTGAAGCTGAATCGCTCAGTGAGTAGTCACCGTTACAAAGGCACCAGTCATAGATTATTGCACGCTCGCAGAAGGCGTAATATTTTACAATTTCATTGACAGACATCTGTTTTGTGATTTCATTTTTTTCCTGACCTGCAATCACGATTTTTCTGAGCAGTCTGTAATATACTCTGTTATGGTCAAGAAGCTGTTTTTCCGTTTTGGTGACAAGCTGAGTGGAGTAAAGTCTTTTTATAAGCTCAAGGTCAATGGTGTTCTCAACCATTTCAAACAGCTTACGGTTGAGAAAAAGCAGGTTTTCAATGCTGTCCGTATTCTGATTGATTTCACCTTCGAGCTCTTCATATTTTTCATCAAAGAGATATGCAAGTGAGCCCAGAAGTGCATCCTTGCTTTCAAAATAATGATAAAATGAGCCCTTTGAAGTGCCCGACTCAAATATTATATCTTCAATTGTGGTGTTTTCGTAGCCGTTGTCATAAAAAAGCTTCCATGCAGCGGAAACAATCTTACTTTTTGTGTTACGGCTGTTCTTTTTCGGCATAATACCACCTCACAAAAATTATATTACATTATAATATAAATGTCAAATGATTGATTATTGTAAAAAAAGATGTAAGTGCAAAGTGCTCTTACATCTTCTGTGAGTTTATAAATGTGATTTATGCCTCTACTGTCTGCTTATTCTCATTTTTTTCACGGTTCCTGATATCTTTTGCAAACAGAACCTTAAAAATTGTTCTGACTGTGGGCTGAATAAAGAAAAGCTGTGTAAAGAATGCAAAGGGGAAATTATAGCAGATAAGCTTGAGCCAGTCTGCAAGAAGAGTCCATATGTTGAAGCCTGCCTGATAATTGTAATAAAGGAATGCAGCAATAAAGCTCATAACGGGACACATAATACCTACCGTTGCACAGATGATTGCAGATTCAAATATAACAGGATGTGTGGAACGGGGATCAAAATTTTTGCAGGCAAGCCTGAATGACAGCGGTGAACCTAAAACATTTTCAAGGGTGTAGGCAAGCACAAACTCAATAAGCACAACTGCCCATATGGGAACCGGTTTTCCGAAAACGGGAACGCCTCCCATTTTGTTGATTGCTGCAAGCACTCCGGATTCTCCGGTAAGCTGCATAAACATATTACCGTGAATAACATAAAGACTGAAAAAGACGTAAGCGTGAACGGTAATTACGACTGTGATGAAAGCAAATACCATTCTCTGAAATTGGTTTCTTGGCATAGTGTTCTCCTTTTTTGGCATAAAAAAAGACACATAATGTAAATCTGTGTACCGTAATCAGATTTACGCATCCTGAGATGCCACATGTGTCGTTCAATGCCGTATTAATTTTTGATTATTATAGCATGAAAATAAAAAAATTGCAAACTTTTTGCATGATTTTTCTGAAAATTTATGCTATAATTATATTGTAGAAAACTACCACGAGAGTGCTTTTCAGCTGATACTCCGACGGCAGCCGTTGTGTCAATATAACGATTTTTGCTCGAACATCTCTCTGCATTATAGGCCCTGATATTTCTGCCGTAATGTATTGTGCCGAAAAGGAGGTGTTCCCGGTGAAGCGTGTCAAAGCAGCGTGTGTTCTTCAGACATTGGTTTTTTCACAAAAGCCTGAAATGGGTTACAGTAAAGAGCATGCATTAAAAATCAATCTTGAAGAAATCGAACACTATAAGGCAACTCTCGAACGTACAAAAACAAGATATCAGATTACAGATACAGTTGAACAGGAAGACGGCTCTGTTGTTGTTCGCGTAAGAAAGCAGTACAACAGCAAAGCAGATGTTTCCGAATACTTCGGGTAAGACCAAAGCCGCCTGATTACCGGGCGGCTATCATAGTTTACAGGAGGTTATTATGTATTCACCGGAAAGTATCAGAAACAAAATAGCTGAACTTTATAAAATACACCCCGAAATTCATATCAGTATTGAAACCACCCATCCGAAATTGACGCTTGTTAATGGACCTGCTGTTATTAAACGGGTATATTCTCACATTTTTCAGGTTGAAGAAAAAAGCAGCGGTTCTCCGCAATGTCATACATTTCAGTATACCGATATCCTGATAAAAAAAGTTGAAATCAAGGAACTTTCGGCTGAAAAATCATTTATATAATCCCATCATATCTGTTTATGAAAGAAATAAGGATCTTCGGTGTCGGCGTTTCCGGAGCTCCTTTCTTTTTATTATATGAAAATTGCTTGAAAAGGGTGTAATTTATTTATAGTAGCAAGCATCTTAATCCCCGAATGGGGCAGGAGGGGGATGCTTACAGATACCTTAATCTTATTGGTCGTCACCGAAATCTGCAATATAGGCTTCAATAAGCTTTTCGGGCCAATCTGAAACAGCCTCAAGCTTGCCGGTGAAGAATCGGAGTGTTTTGGGCTCGTGAACAAATCTGAGTCCGCCGATAAGATGTCTGTGGTCATAGAGCCACTTTACTCTGTCTATTACAAACTCAGTCTGTGAAAGAGTAAATACTCTTCTGGGGAAAGCAAGACGAACCATTTCAACAGAAGCAATATGTTCTGTTCCGTCGGGGTTGCGTTCTTCTGAAAGAGTTCCTCTTTCCATGCCTCTGATACCGCCGCAAAGATAGAGTGCCGCAACAAGTGAACCTGCAGGGTATTGTTCTGCGAGAATATGGTCTACAACCTGACGGGCATCAATATGGGCACCGAGTCCGCCGCCGGGAGTAACCATAGGAACACCTAATTTGTCAAGTTCAGTTACGCAATGATTGATGAACTGAGGACCTTGTGAAATTATGTCCATATCCATTGTTTCTTCAAAGCCTATGATAAGAGCTTCCATTTCTTTGACAGACATACCGCCATATGTAAGGAAGCCTTCAAACATTGTGATGTAGTCTTCCATGGCATGGAACATCTCTTCGTCTCTTACCATAATTCCGCCGCCACGGCCGAAGCCGAATTTGCGTGCAGAGAAGTAAACGATATCAAAAAGGTCGGCAATCATTCTTGTGATTTCTCTGATTGACTTATCCTTCATGGAGTCCTCTCTTGTCTTTATAA
>JAFUIY010000067.1 GCA_017473925.1 Clostridia bacterium
GTGTAGACCGCAAAAACGGCTACACATAAAGATTTTTAACATGTTAAAACTAAAAAATAACGACAAAAAATAAAAAATGGAGAAAAAGGCGTTTTTGCTATAAATAAACTTCACCACTCGACGTACCTTTGTACGCCTTCGTGCAAAGCAAAAATCAAGCAATTGCTTGATTTTTGTGAAGTTTATTCATTCTACGCATTTTTTCCTATCCCCTGAAAAAGGAGCTGTATTTTTTTACAGCTCCTTTTTTACATAAATCACAATCTGATTATCAACATATGATTTACATTTGCGAATTCAAAAACTGAAATTACATATTACAAAACAAAAGCAGTCTGCAAAACTGCAGACTGCAAAAATTGATTTTATCAGATTTCGGGGATATCAACCGTGACTTCCCTGCCCTCTCTTGCTGAGCGGACAATACCGTCGATGATAGCCTGATTATAGATAATCTGGCTTGAGGGAACGGGTGCAGGAAGATCATACTTGACAGCGTCGATGAATGAACGGATCTTCTTGTCGAAGTTGTCAGCATCGTTATCCTTTTCGGGAATAACAGTTTCAACCTTTTCGCCTGCAACATCGTGATAAATCTTGAGAGGACCGCCGATTGAACCGTTCCAGCACTCTGTTGAGGGAATACGGAGTGAGCCCTTTGTACCCATGATGATTGTGTCACCCGGAGTGTCAAGGTGCATATCCCATGCAATTCTGAAGTCGAGGATTATGCCGCCTTCAAGACGGATGAAGCCTGCACCGAAATCATCAACGCTGAACTTTTCTGCATATTCGGGATGATTGGGATATGTTGCAGGGTTCTTGCCGAAGAAATCGGACATATAACCTGAAACTGTAAGGGGCTTGGGATAGCCGACTGCATTGAGAACCATATCAAGTGAATAGCAACCGATATCAGCAAGAGCACCGATACCTGCTGTTTCGTCTTCAATGAATGATGTGCCGTAAGGAGTGGGAATACCCTTTCTTCTTCCGCCGCCTGTCTGGATGTAGTAAATCTGACCGAGCTCGCCTGATTCAACAACCTTTTTAACCATCTTCATGTTCTCGTCAAATCTGGGCTGGAAGCCGATTGAAAGAACCTTGCCGCTTGCCTTTTCTGCTCTGCAGATAGCAATTGCTTCTTCTGTTGTAACACACATGGGCTTTTCAAGAAGAACATGAACACCGTGCTCAAGAGCATAGATTGTACAGGGTGCGTGCTGTCTGTTATATGTACATACACTTACTGCATCGATGTCTTTTTCGTTGTCGATAAGCTCACGGTCGCTGTTGTAGATGCGTGCACCTTCAATGCCGTTATCCTTTGCGAACTTTTCAGCCTTGCCGGGAACGATATCGGCAAGTGCAACGATTTCAACATCGGGGCATCTCTGATAACATGCTGCATGAGCCTCTGCAATCCAGCCTGTACCGATGATACCTACTTTTACCTTTTTGGAAGCATCGACCACATGCTCCTCAGTGTCTGTTTTGAAACGGTCAAGAATATTGTCTGCCATATTAATACCTCCGCAGATATTATTTTCAATTGTATATTAACACAACAAATTAATAAAAACAAGTATATTTTTCATAAGATTTATAAAAAGGAATCCGGATGATATACATCGACAAATTACTGTCTTACTCTGCACATCGTAAATGATGCTTTTGCTATTTTTTTTCCGTTTTCATCGGTCAGAACCGCTTCACAGAACACAAGTGTTTTTCCTCTCCTGATAACATTTGCCTGAGCTATGAGCTTTTTTCCCGTTCCTGCACTGAGGAAACTGATATTGCCATCTGCAGAAACAAATGCAATTTCATCAGCATTTGCAGCAACTGCACATGAAAAATCTGCAAGTGTAAACATAACACCGCCCTGAACACAGTTGTTGCCGTTTAAATGTCTTTCATCAACATCAATTGAAACGACAGAATGCATATTATCCGCTTCGATAATCTCACAGCAAAAATTCATTGCAACTCTGTCATTTTTAAAGAAATTTTTCAATTCTTCAAGTGTCATAGTATCCTCCCTGAGAAAATCTGTCAGATTTATTATTGTTTAACATTCCATATATCAGTATCATATAGAATTGTAACGGGGCCGTCGTTGACAATGGAAACTTCCATTTCAGCGGCAAAGATGCCGTGCTCGACTTTTCTAACACCGTTATCTTTAAGACACTTCATATAATATTCGTAAAGCTCGTTTGCTACTGTGGGATGTGCCGAATTATCAAATGAGGGTCTGTTGCCTTTTTTTACATCGGCACAGAGTGTGAACTGAGAAACAACAAGTATTTCACCGTCAATGTCAAGCACTGATTTATTCATCTTGTCATTTTCATCGCAGAAAATACGAAGTGCGGCAGTTTTCTTAGCCATAAGCTCTGCATGAGCCTTTGTGTCACCCTCCATAACACCGAGGAGAACAAGGTAACCGTGGCCGACCTTGCCGACAATTTCACCGTCAACCTTTACGGATGATGATTTTACTCTCTGAATTACTGCTTTCATATATTCTCCTTTTATGAGCCTGAACGCTCAATATTGAGTATTCCGTTGATTTTCATAAGCTTTGAAACAATTCCCTTAAGGTGTTCAGAATTGTTTACGGTAATAGTCATATAGATAATGCTTGTGCCGTCCTTATTGTCACGTGTGTTTACATTGTGAATCATAACATGCATATTTGAAAGTGACACGGAAACATCGGCAAGAAGTGACATTCTGTCAATGCAATAAATTGCAAGAGTTGCATTGAAGCCTGCCTGCTTTGCATTTTCCTCCCATCTGACGGTTATCCATCTTTCGGGCTCTGCAGCCGTAGCCATATCAGAGGGGACATTGGGACAGTCTTTTTTATGAACTGAAACACCGTGTCCTCTTGTAATAAAGCCTATGACATCATCACCGGGAATGGGATTACAGCATTTTGAAAGCTTTACAAGGCAGTTGTCAATTCCCTCAACGATAATTCCGTCACCGCTTGAGGATTTCGGCTTGACAAGCTTGATTTCAACATTCTTGGGCTGTTCTGCAGTCTGGAACTTTGCAACCTCATCCCTTATCTGAGGCATGAGCCTTGAAAGGCTGATTCCGCCGTAGCCGATTGCTGCAAAGAAATCATCAAAGGAGTTCTGTCTCTGCTTTTCAGCAAGAATGCCGATGAGCTTTTCCATATTCTCATCAGTAAGTCGTATATTACTTCTTCTGAGTTCCTTTTCAAACTCAGTCTTACCTTCAACTATATTTTCGTCACGCTTCTCCTTCTTGAACCATGACCTTATCTTTGTACGGGCAGCACCTGTCTTTACTATTTTCAGCCAGTCTCGGCTGGGGCCCTTACCCTGCTGTGATGTGGTGAGAATTTCAACAATTTCACCTGTTTTTACGACATAATCAATGGGCACAATTCTTCCGTCAACCTTGGCACCCGTCATTTTATTGCCGACTGCCGAATGAATTGCATATGCAAAGTCAATAACAGTTGCACCCTTGGGAAGACAGACAACAGTACCCTTGGGAGTGAGAACAAACACCTCTTCGGGGACAAGGTCGCTCTTGATATCCTGAACGATGTCACCTGCGTTGTCTGACTCCTGCTGACTCTCGAGCATCTGTCTTATCCACAGAAGACGGTTGTCAACATCACGGTCGCTTCTGCCCATTTTATACTTCCAGTGGGCAGCAATACCGTATTCCGCATTACGGTGCATTTCCCATGTTCTTATCTGTACTTCAAAGGGAATTCCCTCTTTGCCGATAAGTGTTGTGTGAAGTGACTGATACATATTCGGCTTGGGAGTTGAAATGTAATCCTTGAATCTGCCGGGAATTGAATGATACATATCATGGACAATACCAAGGCAGTTATAACAGTCTATAACAGTGTCAACAATGATTCTTACTGCATAGATATCATAAATTTCATCGAAGCTCTTGCCGCCGATGAACATTTTCCTGTAGATACCGTGAACACTCTTGATTCTGCCGTCAACCTTTGCTTCGCCGACTGTTTCGTGAACACGCTCTGTGATTTTTGCTTTTATCTGTTCAAGGAATTCCTGACGCTGAGAGCTCTGAACCTCGAGCTTTTCACCGATATCGTGATATGCAACGGGGTCAAGAAAGCTTATAGACCTGTCTTCAAGCTCCTCCTTGAAGGCTCTGATACCGAGACGGTGAGCAATCGGAGCATAGATTTCAAGGGTTTCCTTTGCAGTAAGCCTTCTCTTTTCCTCGGGGACATACTGAAGTGTTCTGATATTATGAACTCTGTCTGAAAGCTTGATAATGATAACTCTTATATCCTGAGACATGGCAATAAGCATTTTACGTAGGTTTTCTGCCTGCTGCTCCTCACGGCTTGAAATCTGCATACGGTTGATTTTTGTGACACCGTCAACAAGCAGTGCGATTTCTTCACCGAACATCTCTTTTATGTCTTCAAGCTCATAATGTGTATCTTCAACAACATCGTGCAGAAGTGCCGCCGCAACGGAGGGCATATCCATACCCAGCTCGTCAAAAAGGATTGTGGCAACGGCAATGGGGTGAATGATATAGGGCTCACCCGATTTTCTCTTCTGGTCACCGTGGGCTGAGTTTGCAAGCTCAAAGGCTCTGTCAACAACGGCTATACTCTCCTCAGAGAAAACACCTACTATTTTATTTCTGAATTCTTCATACAGTTGTCTGCCTGTATTCTGAGCAGTGTTATCCATACACTCACCTCAAT
Source organism: Clostridia bacterium (assembly GCA_017473925.1). GTDB lineage: Bacteria > Bacillota > Clostridia > Oscillospirales > Acutalibacteraceae > UBA1081. Next base: position 4,751 of record JAFUIY010000067.1, read on the forward strand.
CACAATATCCCAATCTTTTAAGAAGCTCCGATGAACCGAGATTCACCTTTGCAGCATTTTCAATAACATGATAACAGCCGTTTGCACTTTCAAGAAGTCCCAGCTCACAGAAGGCATCAAGAACAATCTGAACCTTACAGGTTTTATCTGAACCGAGTCCTGATTTTACGGCTATATCCTCAGCAGTGCCGTAATACAGCTTTCTGCTTTTAATAAACATGAACACCTGTGCCGAGAAATTCCTGTCAGGGCATGCAGCCTGCATTTCAGCCTCAGTAAGGGAAGCTCCGCTTCTTACCTTGTTATAAAGCATGAAGCTGTCAAAATATGCATTGTCATCGGCATCTGACAGTTTTACGCTTCTTACATATATATTTGCCTTGACCTCGCCTCTGAACTCATTTTTATCTACAGTAACGGCAAAATCAAGTCTGTCCCCTATTTCATAGGGAAATTCCTCTGCCGACATTCCGAAATAAACTGCCTGATACTGCTGATTTTTCTTTTCAAAGGTAAGCCTCATATGCTTACCCTGAGCACCTATTGACCTTACAGACCTTAATACTGCATTGTAAATTCCGAATACGGGCTGAGGATTCTCGGCACCGAAAGGCTCAAGACACAATATACTGTCAATAAAGGGAATGTCTATACTTGCAGGATTGATTTTACAGTCAAGATTCATAACGGGATAGAATGCTCCCATTGTGGCTGCATATTCATTTATTCTTTCCCTGAAAGCAGAAATCTTATCGTCTGCAACAGTGAAGCCTGCCGCAAGGGTATGACCGCCGAAACGCACAAGTAAATCAGAAGCATGACTCAGGGCATCAAACAACGAAAAGCCTTCAATGCTTCTGCAGGAGCCCTTTGCTTCACCGCTGCCGTCACGGGCAATAACCATAACGGGTTTACCGTATCTGTCAACAAGCTTGGATGCAACAATACCTATGACACCTGCATGCCAGTCCTGACCGTCAACAACAATGACTTTAGAATATTTCAGTGAATCATCTGATTCAATTCTTGCAACAGCTTCCTCTACAATACCCGATTCCGTTTCCTGACGGGCAACATTGAAGCTGTCAAGCCTTTCTGCAAGCTCCTGAGCCTCTGCCATGTCGTCCGTCAGCAGGAGCTTAAGAGCTGTGGTTGCTTCTTCAATTCTGCCTGCAGCATTGATTCTGGGAGCTATCGTGAATGCAACATTTGTGGATGTAAAATCACGGTCCTCATATCCGACCACATTCTTAAGGGCAATTATACCTGCTCTGTCAGAATGGTTTATTGCATCAATTCCCCTGACTGCAAGAATTCTGTTTTCATTTTTAAGGGGAACGATGTCAGCAATTGTGCCGATTGCAACTATATCTGCAAAATCCGAAAGAATACTGTCATAATCACCGTCTTCAAGTGCAGCGGCAAGCTTGAATGCAACACCTACACCTGCAAGCTCCTTGAAAGCACTTGTGTCATCTGCCCTGTGGGGATTGACAACAGCAACAGCCTCGGGAAGCTGATTTCCCGGCTGATGATGGTCTGTAATGACAAGGTCAATATTCTTTGATTTTATATATAACGCCTCTTCCGAAGAATTGATACCGTTGTCAACTGTTATAATCAGCCTGACATTCTTCTCACTGAGAGTGTCAATTGCTTCCTTGTGAAGACCGTAGCCCTCATTCATTCTTGAGGGAATGTAATATGTCACATCTGCACCGACAGACTCAAGATAAAGGTACAGCAATGCTGTTGCAGTAACGCCGTCTGCATCGTAGTCACCGTAAACTGCAATCTTTTCTTCATTTTCTATTGCTTTTCTTACTCTCTCAACTGCTTTGTCCATATCCCTTATTTCAAAGGGGTCTGCAAGCATGGCTTCATTGTCAAGGAATTCTGCAACATCCTCAGGCTCAGTCACTCCCCTTGCAGCAAGGAGAAGGACTGCCATTGCATCGTACCCGTATTCATATGCAAGCTCTGCTGCCTGTTTTTTATCAAAAGAGGGAACACGCCAGAATTTGCGGCTCAAAAAATCAGATCCTAACTTTTTAACTTTATATCAATATAGCAATAAATATCCTATTATATCTTTATATTATAATTTATTTAAATTAAAATTACAATCCTTTGTGAGTATTTTTTTCACGGATAATGACAATATTGCATAGAATATTTCAGGAGGGTTATACATGAAAAAACGACCTGAAATTATGATAATCGGCGGTGACTGCCGTTTTTCATATATGGAGAAAATTTTTACATCAGAAGGATACAAAGCAAAAAGGATTTATCCGGGAAGCTACAAGGCAGATGATTTTACGGCATGTGATGTCTTTATACTTCCTGTTCCCGTCAGCCGTGACAACATAAATATCAGCACTCCTCTTGCAGGCGAACCGTTCTGCTTCAGTGATTTTGTAAGACTTCTTCCCGAAAAATGCATTGTTGCGGGAGGTATGTTCACAGAAGAACAGAAAGAAAAGCTCAGGGGACGGAATGTTACTGTTTTTGATTATTACAGCTGTGATTCCCTTGCAATCAAAAATGCCGTTCCAACTGCAGAGGGCGTTATAGGAATACTTATAAATGCAATGCCCGTAACACTTGCTTCGGCAGAATGCTGTGTCACGGGTTACGGAAAATGCGGAAGCGTTATTGCAAGAAAGCTTAAAGCATTGGGAGCCGATGTGACATGTGCCGCAAGAAGCGATAAAGACCTTGCAGCAGCCGTAACAGACGGAATGAAAGCATGCCGTTTATCCTCCCTTTCCGACAAATGCAGTAACTTCGATGCAATCATCAATACGGTTCCGTCACTTGTGATTGACGAAAAGGTGATTTCAGCTCTCGGCAAGAGCTGTGTTATCATTGAAACTGCATCTGCTCCCTTCGGAGTTGATTTTGACACGGCAGTTGCACAGGGAATCAATACAATCAGGGCAGGTTCACTTCCCGGAAGAACATCCCCTCTGACTGCAGGCAAAATCATCTGCGATACAGTCCTTTCTTTTTATTGGAGTGATAATTATGGCAATTAAACTGGGCTTTGCACTGTGCGGTTCATTCTGCACCTTCAGCAAGGTCATTCCCTGTATCGAAGAACTGAAAAATTCGGGAATGGATATATATCCCGTCATGTCATTCAACGCTTATGAAACCGATACCAGATTCGGCACGGCACAAAGCTTCATTGACAGGATTGAAAGCATATGCGGACATGAAATAATACACACACTCACACAGGCTGAGCCCATAGGACCAAGGAATATCATTGATGCACTTGTAATTGCACCCTGCACGGGAAACACCCTTGCAAAGCTCAGCACGGGAATTGCAGACACCCCCGTTACCCTTGCGGCAAAATCGACGCTGAGAAACGGCAACCCCGTTATTATTGCCGTATCGACAAATGATGCACTGAGCAATGCCGCGAAGAACATAGGCAATCTTCTCAATTACAAAAACATTTACTTTGTGCCCTACGGTCAGGATGACAGTGAAAAGAAACCGACATCCATTGTTGCCGATTTCTCAAAAATAAAAGAAACATTCCTTGATGCCATAGTGGGAAAACAGATTCAGCCGATACTTATAAAGTAAAAAAGCAGACACCGTCGGGTGTCTGCTTGATTTTAGCCTTTTGTACAGAAAATCCTGCCGTCTTCGGCTGTGACATTGATTTTATCAATGCTCATGTTTCTGTTTGAAATAATGATATTTGCAATTGCATCCTCAATATTCTTTCTGATTGCAATTCTGATATCTCTTGCGCCTCTTTCACCGCCGACTGCCATCCGGGCAATTACTGCGGGCACATCTTCTGCTATTTCGAGAGTAATTCCCTTATCACGGAGACCGGGTACAAGGTCTGAAATGAGAAGTGAAGCAATTTTTGTATAAGCTTCTTCATCAAGCTTATTGAAAATGATAACCTCATCAACTCTGCCTATGAATTCGGGTCTTAAAAACTCTTTAAGTCCTTTCATAGCCTTGTCTTTTGAAACATCATTATCATTTTTGCCGAAGCCCATTGCACTTTCTCTGTTCTGAGAACCTGCATTTGATGTCATAATGATAACTGTGTTTGAGAAGTCAACAGTTCTGCCCTGAGCATCACTTGTCTTGCCTTCGTCAAGAATCTGAAGAAGAATGTTCATGACATCGGGATGAGCCTTTTCGATTTCGTCAAAAAGAATGACTGAATAAGGCTTTCTTCTTACCTTTTCAGTAAGCTGACCTGCTTCATCGTAGCCGACATATCCGGGAGGTGAACCGATGATTCTTGAAACGGAGTGTTTCTCCATAAACTCGGACATATCAAGTCTTATGAGTGTTTCGGGAGTATCGAAAAGCTCATTTGCAAGCTGTTTTACAAGTTCGGTCTTACCCACACCTGTAGGTCCTACAAAAATGAATGATGCAGGGCGTTTCTGAGGATTAATCTGGATTTTGTTTCTTCTGATTGCCGCTGAAACTGCTTCAACTGCTTCATCCTGACCGATGACTCTTGCCTTGAGATGTGCTTCCATATCTGCAAGCTTGTCAAGGTCCGAATCAATGATTTTTCTCACGGGTATACCTGTCCACAGGTTAATAACTCTTGCAATATCGTCTTCCGTAACATCATTGTCTGCTGCTTTTTCACGGAGTACGGGAAGCTCATTTTCAAGGTTCATTATCTCAGAACGGATCTGTGCGAGTGCCTCATAATCGGGCTCTGCACCGTCTTCGGTCTGCATTTCTGCTTCTTCCTGAAGCTTTAATTCCTTGAGCTTGTTCTCAGCAATTTCACAATCGCTGATTGCCTTGTTTCTCAGGTTTGCACATGTACATGCTTCGTCAAGAAGGTCAATCGCCTTGTCGGGGAGGAATCTGTCATTGATGTATCTTTCAGAGAGAGTGACAGTCAGATAAAGAAGTCTGTCAGAAATTCTGACTCTGTGGTACATCTCATAGTATCCCTTGATGCCCTGAAGCATTTTGTATGCATCGTCGATTGAGGGTTCCTCAACCTTAACGGGCTGGAAACGCCTTTCAAGAGCTGAGTCCTTTTCAATGTATTTTCTGTATTCTGTGAAAGTGGTAGCACCGATAACCTGTATTTCACCACGGGAAAGAGCAGGCTTGAGGATGTTTGCGGCATTCATTGAGCCCTCTGCATCGCCTGTGCCTACGAGGTTGTGCACTTCGTCAATAAAAAGGATAATGTTGCCCTCAGCCTTTACTTCGTCAACAAGACCTTTTATACGGCTTTCAAACTGACCTCTGAACTGAGTACCTGCAACGAGTGCTGTAAGATCAAGAAGATGAAGCTCCTTGTTCTGAAGCTTTGCGGGAACTGCACCTGCTGCGATTTTGAGGGCAAGTCCCTCTGCAATAGCAGTTTTACCTACACCGGGTTCACCGATAAGGCAGGGGTTGTTCTTTGTTCTTCTGCAAAGAATCTGAGTAACTCTGTAGATTTCGTCATCTCTGCCGATTATTGAATCTATCTTGCCGTCACGGGCCTTTTTTGTAAGGTCTGTACAGTAGAGATTGAGGAACTTTCTCTGTTTTTCGTTGTTCGGAGCCTGTTTCTTATCCTTGCCGAATCTCTTTTTCTTGCCTGTATCCTTAACCTCATTATTAGTCTCAGACAAAGCCTCATTGTCTTCTTTTTTAGCCATGGGCATACCGCCCATGCCGTTCATAAGTCCCTGCATAAAGGGGAATGTTCCTGCACCGCCGAATTCAAAGCCTTCAGCACCACCCATTGCATCCATTGCATCGCCGAGCTGTTCGCTGACTGCTTCAACCTCTTCTTCGGTTATTCCCATTTTTTCCATAAACTGCTTTATGGGACCTATATTCATATCCATTGCACATTTAAGGCAGAGACCCTCCTGTGTTGAGTCATCTCCCTGAATCTTTGAAATGAACACAACTGCAGGTCTTTTGCCACATTTTGAGCATAACATATTACTGTTCATTAATTTTCTCCCTGTGAATCTTCCAATAATTTAAGTATATCCTTACCCGTGAATCTGTAAGCCTTGTTACAGAACTGACATTTTACTTCCGTCACGGGGTCGTTTGCCATATCGAGAAGCTCTTCCCTGCCTGCTGAAATGAGTGCTGTCTGCACTCTTGCAACCGAGCAGTCACATTTATATTCAGGATACATGACATCAAGCTCCTGAATATCGAATGAGGGAAGGACTTTTTTGCATATTTCGGTGGGTGTGAGACCGTCTGTGAGCATTTTTGTAACAGAGTCTATACCCTGAATGTCCTTTTCAACCATGTCAATAATGCCGTCATCAGCCGTGGGAAGAAGCTGAATGAGGAATCCGCCTGCAGTGAGGACAGTTCCGTCCTGAGCCACAAGAACACCCAGACCGCATACAGAGGGTGTCTGCTCACTTGTTGCAAAATAGGCTGTTATATCCTCTGCAATCTCACCTGAGACTATAGGCACCTGACCGACAAAGGGCTCCTTGAGACCCAAGTCTTTTATAACAGTCACAAAACCGTTTCTGCCGACTGCACCGCCCACATCAAGCTTGCCTTTACTGTTAAGGGGAAGCTCCACATTGCCGTCAACGACATAGCCCTTTACATGGCATGCACTGTCAGCAACTGTCAGGACAGACCCTGCAGGGCCTCCGCCGTTTATTTTAAGTGTGAGTGTGTCATTTTTGCCCTTTAGCATACTGCCCATCATGGCACCTGCCGTGAGAAGTCTGCCCAGAGCAGCCGTACACACCTTTGATGTACCGTGTATTTCATAAGCATCACGGACAATGTCTGTTGTATCACACGCCATAATAAGGAGTGTGCCGTCTTCTGAAATACATCTTACAAGTTTACCCATTTTTTTACCTCGTTATCTTTTTACTGCCGTGAAATAAACTCTTTCGCTCGTTTCCGATGGTGTGTCTGAAGTCATATCATCATATACTCCCGTAACCTCAAAGCCTGTTTCATTGAGCCATTTTATTATATCATCAATTGAGTATGCTCTTTCTGAAAAGCTTTCACGCAGTCTCTCATATTTGTTTTCTTCTTCAATAAAAATGTCGATATTTATATCAACCGTTTTGCTTTTTTTCTTATATGAATTCTGCCATACACAGAAAACATTGTCTTTTTCTGACACAAAGGAGTTGTTGCCGAGCACATTTTCATGCTTATAAGGAGTATTGACATCAAAAACAAACACTCCCCCCTGCTCCATAAAAAGTGAAACGGAAGAAAAAGCCGCTTTTACATCACAGGGCTTAAGAAGATGATTTATGCTGTCGAGTGAGCATACTGCATGGTTGATTGTGCCGTACAGGTCAAGCTCCGTCATGCTCTGACAGAGAATCAGAGCATCAGGAAGTCTTTCCCTTGCGAATGCGAGCATTTCGGCTGACAGATCACAAAGAATCATATCATAGCCGAATTTTGAAAGCTCTGCGGAAAGTGTTCCCGTTCCGCATGCAAGGTCAAGGAGTACTCCCCTGTCTGCACCGTTTTTCACAAGCAGGGAATGTATATACTCAGCCCTTTTTTCATATTCGACATTTTCCGTCAGCTTATCATAAACTGAAGCCAATGAAGCATAACTCATTACTTGTCCAGCCTTGTGAAGATATCGTACTGCTTGTAGTTTTCCATGTATCTCTTTACACGGCTGATTGTTGCAGGTGATGCTCCCGTTGCTTCCTCGATTTCATCGTACTTCTTGCCTGAAGCAACCATTTTTGCAACCATAAAACGCTGTGCCATTGAATAAATTTCGGTATCTGTACACAGGTCCTTGAAAAAGCCTGCACATTCTTCTTCATTTTTCAGAGTGAGGATTGCCTTGAAAAGCATCTGAACGTTTTCTTTTTTTACACTTTCTTTCATGTCGGTTATCCTTTCATCATAATATCATAAATTCTTGAAATATTCTTTAATTTCCGCAGCTCTGCCGCAGGACATTGCCCCCTCGGGACAGGATGAAACGAAACAGCTCGGACCGTACTTGTTGAAAATAGCAGGTGAAGCTTCACGAAGCTGACGGAGCATTTCAATTGCGAAATCACGGATTTCCCACTGTGCCCTCGTACATGTACGCAGTCTCATGAAAAGCATAAGCTCTCTGCCGTTCATACATGAAACAATGTCGAGTGTGTTACCGCTGAGCTGACAGTAAACTGCCTGTTCTTCCGTGCAGCCCTCTGCTTTAAGATAGTTATAAAGCTCGTTCATCTTTGCAAATGCTGCTTCATATCTTTCAAGGAGACCTGCCTGTCTGACTGTTTCGGGGATGATGTACTTTGTTCTGTCCGTAAGTGTAAGGGACGGCACCATAAGTGAATGCATTCTGTGACGGGCAAAGTGTGTGATTGTTGAAAGTGAAACACCGTTGATACGGAATGTGTAGTTGACTGTTTCAAGGGGTCTCGGACGGGAAGAATCAAGTACACAGTCAATGATTTTGTTCACATTGCCTTCGTCTGCAATAATCTTTTCAACTGCATCGGGTGTGTACTGCCTTGTCCAGATAAGAGCTGAACGGGCAACACACTTCTCGGCATCGGGGAATACAGAAATAAGTTCAACAGCCTTTTTGTTTTCATTGTTTTCCTCATAGTTATTGAACATATAACCCAGAGCAATCTTGTCACTCTTTTCGGGTCTTCTCTTATAGAAATCCGTAACAATACCCGGTGTGAGCTTTTCAATCTGAGAATAAATCTGCATGCCGAGGTCGTAAAGCTCTTTGAACTCACTGCCTCTGCCAAAAAGCATTGAACGGAGCATATGAAGCAGCTCACGGGCATTGACTGAACAATAGAAATTACTTCTCAGGCAGTAAGGAAGAAGGAATCTTGCATCCTCCTTAGGAACACCTGCATCAACAAATGCGGTGTACTCATTGAAAAGGTATTCCATTGTCTCTGAGAACTTATCTTCAAGTTCTTTTTTGCCGAGGAAAGGCACATAGAAACCGCACTTACGGAAATCAACATATCTTCTTGATTTAACCGTGAATGAAGCAAGTCTGAATTCAATCAGGAACTGCTCAACAAAAACAGAAACATCCTGAAAAGCGAGATTGAACACAGTATGCTCAATTGTTGAATTATGGCCTGAACGGGTAACCTTTGAAATGAGCTTTGCGTTCTTCTCCTTATCCTGACTTTTTGCGAATATTTCGGAGGCATCGCCCTCCTGTGTTGAAATTCTGCCCGAAGCGGCAGGGATTTTTTCATCTGTATCGGAAAGACCGAGAACAATAGCAACAGAACCTCTGTAATCTTCTGTCATTTTAACGCCTCCGTAAAATAATTATACTTAATCTGCTTAATTCTATCACATAGTGAAGAAAAATTCAACCACTAAAACAGTAATTTATCGTCGAGCGATAAATTACTGCAGTGAATAGTGAATAATGAATAGTGAACAGTGGTGGAAGGGGCAAGCCCCTTAAACCCCATTAAATAATCAAGTCCGTAGGGCTTCCGAAACTCCTAACTATCAAGATAAATTCTGTTTTATTGACAAACACCTCCTGAATTGCTATACTTGAATCAGGAGGTGTATTGTATGAAAACCTGCTTTAAAATTCATCCCGATGATTACGACAAAAGGGCAAATGAAGAGTTTTATGAAAAAATGGCAGAAGAAGGCCTTATACTGAAAAAACGGTGGAACAATCTGAGTCAATTTGAAAAAACGGAACCCCGGAAACTGAAATTTGACATTTATTACTCCGAAAATAATTTTGTTTCCGAGGAAGAAAGACAGGAGCGTCATTCAGAGGGCAGAACAATTGCTGATGTAAAAAGCAATGTCCATGTTGCTTATGCTCCCGCAAGTGAACATCTTCCCCCTGTTATTGAATCGGACGAAGCTGCGGCAAAGGCTGTTCTGACACTTAAAAACAGAAAAACAGTACTCCCCTCACCCGTCATTCTCGTTCTGATGATAATTATTCTGAACGATATCCGTATAAAACTCACTTACAATGCATTTGAAGCACTTCCGTTTCTTGAACAACGGATTTACAAAATAATAACAATGCCCGAGCTTTATATTGCAATGCTTATTATTGCTGTCTATATTGTTATTGTTGCGATATATGAACACATCAGGTGGAAAAAGGCTGTTGCCGCTTTTCATAACGGTGAAAATCCCGACGACGGCAACAGAAAAAAGGTGCTTTACATTTTCAGCCTCTTTATGACAGGACTGTCAGTTGTTTTCATTGCGCTTTTCCTGCTCGGGGACATGATGAACAAAGAACAGGATATGCCCGAGGTTTCTGACGGAATTTATCTTGACATACAGGATTTAGGTATTGCCGGTAAAATAACCGAAAAAGGGCTTGAAACAGGCGGAACCTTTATCCCCTGTGAAATGAAACAGAGAAAAACAATCTCTGCAGATATGATTCTGACGCAGGAATTCTATTACATAAACGACACGCGGATTATACTTTATCAGGATATAATAAGCTACAGAACTGAAAAAACAGCTCTGTATGCGGCCGAGCTTCTGTCAGAGGATGAACACAAAAATTACACTGAAATTACGGCTGAGGGGTTCAGCAAGGTTTATGTTTCTGCTGAAAACCTTATTGCTGTTATTGACAGCACCGTTTACAGAATTACAACAATAACAGAGGGTGAGGATGTTCTTCCCTCAACAGAGGAGCTTCTTGAAATTATAGTTGCAAAAAATAAATGAACAAAGGAATTTGTCGGCAACGTCTGACAAATTCTTTTTTTATTTCAAAAAAGATATTGCACTTTTTTTTATGAGTGATATAATGTTATCAGCAAAAAAGAAAGGACTTTTTTTATTATGAGCGACATTATTAAAATCGGTGTGCTCGGTGCAGGCAGAGGTCAGTCAATGATTCAGTATGCAAACAAGGCTGCAAATGCAAAGCTCGTTGCAATCTGCGACTACTCCGAGTTCCATATTGAAAGAATCAAAAACAAGCTTAACGACGATTCAATCACATACTACACATCCTTTGATGAGTTTCTTAATCATGATATGGATGCTGTTGTTCTTGCTAACTTTGCAAATGAACACGCTCCCTTTGCAATAAAGTGTCTTAACAAGGGTCTTAATGTTATCAGTGAGGTTCTTCCCTGTCAGACACTCAAGGAAGCTGTTGAACTCTGTGAAGCAGTTGAGAAGTCAGGCAAAATTTACGCATATGCTGAAAACTACTGCTATATGCCCGCTACATATGAAATGAAAAAGCTTTACAAATCAGGTGCCGTAGGTGAATTTGAATACGGTGAAGGCGAATATATGCACAACTGCGAGAGCATCTGGGACACAATCACATTCGGTGATCCGAATCACTGGAGAAACAACATGTATGCAACATTCTACTGCACACATTCAATAGGTCCCCTTATCCACATCACAGGTCTCCGTCCTGTTTCAGTAACAGGCTTTGAAATGCCTTTTAACGCAAGAATGGCAAGAATGGGCGCAAAGGCAGGTAATGCTGCCGTTGAAATGATTACTCTCGAAAACGGCGGTATCGTCAAGAGTCTTCACGGTGTAGGCTGTTCAAAGAACTCAATCTGGTACTCTGTTTACGGTGCAGACGGCAGAATGGAAAGTGCAAGAGAAGACGCAAAGAACGGCGATTTCGGCAGAGTATATCTCAACAATCCCGATAATTTTGCTGTCAAATCATATGAACCCGTCGGTGAATACGACGACATTGCACAGGAATTCGGTCACGGCAACTCAGACTTCTACACAATGTATCACGCTGTTGAAGCTATCAAGGGCAACAAAGATGCAGATTATATTGATATTTACGAAGCTCTTGACATGTTCCTTCCCGGTCTTCTCGGCTACCGTTCAATTCTCCAGGGCGGTGTTCCCGTTGCAATCCCCAACTTCAGAAACAAGGAAGAAAGAGAACAGTTCAGAAACGACACCGCTTGTACAGACCCCAAGGTTGCAGGCGATATGCTTATCCCCTCATACTCAAAGGGCAACCCCGAAATTCCTCAGGAGGTTTACGAAGGTCATCAGAAGACATGGAAGCCCAGAGCATCTGCACAGAATAAGCAGCTGAAGCTTCTTGTTTTCCCCAAGGACAAGGAAATCCCTGCACTTCCCGAAGGCTACACAGTCAGAAATTATCAGGGTGAAGAGGATATTTCACACTGGATAAGAATCTGCAATAACGGACTTGTAAATTACGGTGCAGACAATTCTGCATTCACAAACTGTATGGAAAAAGTCGATGTTTACAAGGACTGCTTCTTCATTGTAAACGAAGAAAATCTTCCCGTTGCTACAATTACTGCAGTCCGTAAATACCCCGATACAGGCTTAGGTCTTGTTCACATGGTTTCTGTTGCAGACAGTGAAAGAGGCAAGGGTCTCGGCAACATTCTTTGTGCAATCGCAGAAAAGCATTTCTTTGACAACGGTGTTGAAATGGCTACTCTTACAACAGACGACCACAGAATCCCTGCTTGCAAGAGCTATCTCAAGGCAGGTTGGGTACCCGTAAATCACGATACAGATATGGTTATCCGTTGGACAAGAGTTATGGAAAGATTCGGCATCAAGGAGCTTCAGATGTATACTGAAGAAGGCGAAAAGGATGTTCTTCTGAAAATATAATGCACAATGCATAATGCAAAATTACACAATGAATAAATGACGAAAGGACGCCCTTTGGCGTCCTTTTAATTATGAATTATACATTAATAAATTGACATTACTGCTTTTTCAATCTGCTCTGCGACCTCGTCCACAGTACCGTCGGCATTGATAACAACGATGTTTTCCGTTTCCTTGAGAGCATCAATCACATTATAAAAACGCTTTCTGATGCTTGTGAGATATTCCTCTGTTTCATAAATCTCAATCTCATCCTCACTTCTGTTTGCATTAATGCGTTCCATACTCTTTTCGGGAAGCAAGTCAAGGAAAACACAAAGGTCAGGCTTTCTTATATCCTCACAGCCGAGGTTCAGACTCATGAGCCAGTCGAGACCGACATCAACACCCTGATAAGCAAGAGTGGAATAATAATATCTGTCAGAGATAACTGTATCCCCTTTGCCAATATGCATATTTATACCGTCTTCGGGATTTATATTGTGGTCAATTCTGTCAGCTGTAAAGAGGAGTGCAAACTGACTTTTTGTCACCTTTTTTCTGCCGCCGAGAACCTCACGGCACATTCTGCCGAACTCATGGGGAGTAGGCTCAGCCTGATTGATGACATTGATTCCCTTTGCCCTGAGCTTTTCGGTGATGATGTTTGTCTGAGTTGTTTTGCCTGAGCCGTCAAGCCCCTCAATGACGATAAATTTTCCTTTTTCCATTTCACTACCTCATTTTATACAGCTCTTCACTGAGTGCAAAAAGCTGTTCCGTTGTAAGTTTTTCTGCCCTGACATTTGTGTCAATGCCTGCATTGCTGAGTGCTTCAAAAACCTTATTTTTAGCCATTCCGAGCCCTGACGAAAGACCGTTTGCAGCTGTCTTTCTTCTCTGTGAAAAGGCTGCTTTTACAACCGAGAAGAAATATTTTTCATCCGTGGGAGTGATTACGGGAGTCTCCCTGACAGTAAGCTTTATGACCTCGCTGTCAACATTGGGAGAAGGCATGAATGACTCTCTCGGCACGAAAAAAAGTTCCTCTGCAACGGAGTAATAATTGACTGTAACAGATACTGCACCCGCATCCCTTGAGCCTACATCGGCACAAAGCCTCTCACCTGCTTCCTTCTGCACCATAACGGTGATTGCCTTAACCGGAAGCTTGCTTTCAAGAAGCATCATAATGATGGGTGATGTAATATAATAGGGCAAATTTGCAATAACATGTATATTTATACAATCCTTGAAATTCTCTTCAAAGAGCCTCGGCAGGTCTGTTTTCATCACATCGGCATTGATTACTTCGACATTTGTGAAGTCTTCAAGGGTATCTGCAAGCACAGGAATAAGTCTTGTATCAAGCTCGAGTGCAACCACTTTTTTTGCCTTTTTTGCAATCTCCTGAGTGAGGACACCCACACCGGGACCGATTTCAAGAACACCGTCCTCTTCTGTCACACCCGACTGTTCAACAATCGACGGGCAGACATCAGGGTCGATAATGAAATTCTGTCCCAACGCCTTTGAAAATGTCACCCCGTGACGGGACATGACACGCTTTATCGTGTTTATATCTGTAAGGTTGTACATGGTTTTACCTCTTGTATAAATCAGAATTTATCGGGATAATGCACAATGCATAATGCACAATGCATAATTACATAATCCAAGCCCGAAGGGCTTCCGAAACAATTTGCCGAAGGCAAATTATATCACATTTGCGTAGCAAATATATCACATCCGTCACTGACGGATATATCACATTTTCCGCAGGAAAATATA
>JAFUIY010000068.1 GCA_017473925.1 Clostridia bacterium
TACCTGAAGGTCTGAAATGGGAAAGAGGAGCTATTTTGAGATTGAAGTTGCAGGTCATATCATAAAAAATGCTTCTTTCGGCTTCGTTCCAGCTTTCAGCATCATAATACTCACCAAAACTGCTGAGAATATTTTTCACGCTTTCATTGCTGTCAATAGCAGCTCTTGAAATCCATGAAGAAATCGCACTGCCACCCAGAGGAACATTCAGAATACCTACAGGCATACTGAGCTTTTCAGTCATTTCCTTTGCAAAATAATATGCAACGGCACTCATGGAATAAACAGCTTCATCATCACCTGTTACCCATGAAGCCCCAACGATATCGGTCTGAGGGTCACAGGGTACAAGTGCAGTACTGCCTTTATATTCGTTTATGGCAGGAACCAGAAGAACACGGATATCAGTTCCGAGCTTTTCATGGTTTTTATACAATTCAGCACCGTTTTTCTCCTGTAAAAGAGGATACTGCATATTACTCTGTCCGCTTGCAAGCCAGAGCTCACCGAAAACAACATTTTCAAGTGTTTCAGCAACAGAACCATTGTTTTTTACAACAACGCTGTATTCATCGTAACTGCCTGACGGTGCATTGAATGAAACAGCAAATGTTCCGTCAGACTCAACTGATGCTTCACCTGAGGCAATCAGATTGTTGTTTTTATCATAAAGTTCAGCTGTGACAATTCCGCCTGCTGCTGTTCCTGAAATTACAGCTTCTTTATTCTGTGCAAAAAGCATTCCGTCACCGTAAAATGTATAAAGCTGAAGGCTTTCTGCTGCAAAAGCCACAGATGATATACCGAAAATCATTGTCACACAGAGAATAACAGACAATAGCTTTTTCATATCGTGCGAATCTCCTTTTGAATTAATAAATAACAGATATTTTATATTTCAATTTCTTCGGTTTTTCCGAATTCAAGTATATCGGCAATTCTTGAGCTTGCCTTGCCGTCACCGTAGGGGTTGGAAGCCTTACTCATTTTCTCATACTCTGTCTTGTCCTCAAGAAGTGTCTTGAATGTATTGTAAATATATTCTTCATCAGTGCCTACAAGCTTGAGTGTGCCTGCCTTTATACCTTCGGGACGCTCTGTTGTATCACGCATAACAAGAACAGGCTTGCCGAGTGAGGGAGCCTCCTCCTGAACACCGCCGCTGTCTGTGAGAATGAGATATGAACGGGCAAGGAAGTTGTGGAAATCAAGCACATCAAGAGGCTCGATAATATGAACTCTGTCATCATCACCGAAAACCTCCCTTGCAGCCTCACGGACGACGGGATTCATATGAATGGGATAAATTACCTTGATATCGGGTGTTTCGTCAATGATTCTCCTGATTGCCCTGAACATATGATGCATAGGCTCGCCTAAGTTTTCTCTTCTGTGGGCTGTGAGCATAATAAGTCTTGAATCACTTGCCCATTCAAGCTCGGGATGTGTGTAATCATCGCGGACTGTTGTCTTAAGAGCATCAATCGCAGTGTTGCCCGTGATATAGATTGTTTCAGCATCCTTACCCTCTTTAAGAAGATTATCCTTTGACATCTGTGTGGGAGCAAAATTATATTTTGAAATGATGCTTACTGCCTGACGGTTGAACTCTTCGGGATAAGGTGAATAAATGTTGTATGTACGAAGACCTGCTTCAACATGTCCTATGGGAATCTGCATATAGAAGCATGCAAGAGCAGTTACAAATGTTGTTGAAGTATCACCGTGAACAAGAACAACATCGGGCTTTACTTCCTCAAGGACACCCTTGATACCCATAAGGATGTTTGTTGTGATATCGAAGAGTGTCTGTCTGTCCTTCATGATTGAAAGGTCATAATCAGGAACAACGCCGAATGTATCAAGAACGGCATCAAGCATCTGTCTTTGCTGACCTGTTACGCAGACAACAGTTTTAAGGTTTTCTCTCTTTTTAAGTTCAAGCACAAGAGGACACATTTTTATAGCTTCGGGTCTTGTACCGAATACGAGCATTACAGTTTTCATGCTTTTTCTCCTTTATAATCTGTAGATTCCGTCAAGTGTGCAGAAGTTTCTTGTATCAAGAACAACCTTTCCCTTGAGCTTATCCATATTTTCTTTTATTTCGTCATGTGCTACAAGCAGAACAACAAGCTCAACATCACTAAGGAATGCATCAAGGTCGTGATACTGATTCTCTACCATATCCGTCTTTATGAACGGGTCATAAACCTTAACGCCGTGTGCAAGGTGCTTTTCCATACTCTCGAGCATCTGAAGTGTGGGGCTTTCACGGACATCATCAACATTCTCCTTGTATGTCAGACCGTAGAAGCCGACCTTTGAAACCTCCTTTATGCCCTTTTCCTTCATGATATTGTAAATTCTTTCAAGCACAAAGTCGGGCATTGAGTCATTTATGAGTCTTGCCTGCTTGATAAGGTTTGAATATGTGGGATAGTCACCTACAAGGAACCATGGGTCAACGGAAATGCAATGACCGCCTACACCGGGACCGGGTGAAAGAATGTTTACTCTGGGGTGCTTGTTTGCAATTCTGATGATTTCATAAACATCCATATTATCGCTTCTGCAGATTTTGACAAGCTCATTTGCAAAAGCAATATTGATATCCCTGAACGTGTTTTCGACAACCTTTGTCATTTCTGCAGTCCTGATGTCTGTAACGACAATTTCACCCTGACAGAAGGACGCATAAAGCTCCTTTACCTTTTCGCCGATTGCCTTATCGTCAGCACCTATTGTTCTTGAGTTGTGAAGAAGCTCATAAACCATGTTTCCGGGAATGATTCTTTCGGGAGCATGGACAATATTGATATCCTCGCCTATTGTGAAACCGTTTTTCTCAATTACGGGACGGACATATCTGTCAATTGTGCCGGGAGAAACAGTTGATTCAATAACAACCGTTGCCCCCTTCGGGCAGACTGTCATGACCTGCTTCACTGCAGCGATGACATATGCAGGGTCAATCCTTTTTGTTTCCTTGTTGTAGGGAGTGGGAACGGCAACAATGTAC
This sequence comes from Clostridia bacterium, assembly GCA_017473925.1. Taxonomy (GTDB): domain Bacteria; phylum Bacillota; class Clostridia; order Oscillospirales; family Acutalibacteraceae; genus UBA1081. Next base: position 3,023 of record JAFUIY010000068.1, read on the forward strand.
ATATCAGTTTTCTGATATTCTGACGAAAACCTTATTCCGCACTTTACGGCTTCTTCAAAAAGCTCATCGAGTCCCTTTTCCTCAAAGGTCGTTTTTCCTGCATTGAGTGTGGCGACAAGCTCCTTGTTATAGTCTGTACCCACGACCTCAACACCGTGAGAAGCAAACATAAGGGCTGTCGGCAGACCGATATAACCAAGACCTATAATATTAATCATTTTTCATCTCTCCCTGATATTATCAAGTCAACTTCCTTGTTGATTGTGTATTTCTGTGATGTTTTATTTCTGACATATTCAGCAGCATTCCTGCTCATCTGCATAAACAACCGGGGATTCCTCACAAGCTTCAGGATTCCCTCTGCTACAGCCCCGGCATCCTCAGCGGGAGCCAGAATTCCGCAGTCCTCATTCACAAATTCGGGAATTGCGGCAACTGCATTCGCAACGGGTACAAGGCCTGAGGACATTGCTTCATCCCTTGAAACACCCTGTGTATCCATTCTTGTTGTTGCAATGTAAATGCCGTGGGATTTGTGTATTTCTGCAATCTGCGACTGTGTCAGGAAGCCTCTGTGCAGATGAACATTGCTGAACTTTTTAAGGCTTGCAGTGTCAACATCAAATCTTTCACCGTCACCGTAAAGGTCAAAGGTCATCTGAGAAAACTCTTTTTCACGGCTCAGAATTTCAATGGCTTTCTGTGTGATGTCATTTGCATAAGTCAATGTGCTGAAGGACTTTACGGACATTATATTGAAACGCTGTTCAGGGGATTTTTCCTCGTATGAGAATAAATCTGTATCAATACAGTTGTGAATTATCGAGCATCTTCCCTCAAGGCTTACGCCGTAATCCTCTTCAATCTGTTTCTTGAAGAATTCGGAAACATATACAAAATGAATATTATGTGTTTCCGAATAATCAAAGACTTCTTTCCAGAGTGCTTCTCTTGTCACAGATGCTTTTTTCGCATTTTCAATATCTGCCTCTGTCTTGTAATTGAACATTCTTCTGTGCCAGGGCTGAATATCACTGCCGTGGCTCCAGACGATAAGGTTTATTTCATCAAGATAATTCTTCAGAACGCTCCACAGATAGGGATTAAGAAAGTGAACGCAGACTGTTTTTATTCTGCCGTTTTCGAGAATTGCCGTCAGCCTGTCGGCACCGCCGTCGGTCACATTAATGTTTTCAAACTCACGGTAACCGTTGTCACCCCACATGCTGATGCAGAGCATATCGGGAACAAGACCTTTTTCCTTGTAAAGAAGATTTCTCTTGTGAACAAACATATATCTGTAAAGGTCATCGTATGAGGGATAATGGTCTGCGACAACAACCGTATCACTTCTTGAAAGGAAGGGTGTCGCACTGCCCGAGGAAAGACTTCCGCTGACTGTTATGCCCGAAAACTCCTTTGTTCCCGAGCCCTTGATACGCAAGGAAAGTGCAAAATAATCTGCTTTTGCGGGAACCTTTGCATTGAGCATTCTGTTTCCGCCCACAGAGAATGACTCAAGACGGTTCATTGCAGAATCAAAGAATGTGCAGAAGCTCTCCGTGTCAAGCTCCCCTGCCCCCGAAAACATTACGGAAACATATCCCGTGTCGCTGAAATCGGAGACGGAAAATTTCTTTTTAAGCTCTATATATTCCGTAGCGGTATCACCGAGCTTTGATGTGACCGAAAATCTTGAGCCCACAAGAGATACTGAAATATTCTTCGACTTACAATAGCTCATATCAAGCATTTCTTTTGCAGTGATTGTTATAATGTCATTTTCAAGCTCCTGATACTGAATACTGTCAGCTGCAGCGTTTATCACATCAGGGTCAATACCGCAGTCGGCAACAAATATATCGTCAACGGTGCTGCATTTTTCGTCCTTACAGCCTCTGCAATAACCGAATTCATCGGTGCATAAGAAGTCGCCCGTAACCTCGGCACCCGAAGCAAAGGCTGTGATATCACTGACATTTTCAGCACGGATAATACTTCTTGTACTGAAAAGTGAGCTGCAGGGCTTGTATGTGTCGTCTGTGCTGTCAATTGAAGCTGACGCTCCGTCCCGGGAATAGAAATTCACCTTGCCGAAGCCCTCAGCCTTGCTGTATCTTACAGAAAGCACAAGGTCCAGAAGATAATTTTCACCGTAGTAGTCATCAGGTGAGAATGCAGCAACAAAGCCGTCATCTGCATTGTATTCTGCATCATTTATAAAAACAAGCTTTTTGTTGTCATAAGTCTGTCTGTCAAAGGCTTTTTGTACTCTGAGCTTTTCATCATCTGATGAAGCAGAAGCTACAACCGTCACACAGGGAAGCTTCTGCCTCATATCCCTGCCGAAAACACACTGTGCAATAAAGCCGAGTCTGTCCTCGCAAAGATGCTCCTTGAGCACCTTTCTTAAGCCCAGAAGTCGGAATTTACGGTAATTTTCTTTTGTTCCGCAGTATTTGTCAAGCTGCTTCTGCATTGTGTCGGCACTGTCCGTTGCAACGGTAAGGTCGCCGAAAATATTTCTGACGCCTCTTGCATAGTTGCCGACGGAAACGGTATTTGATGCAAGAAGCTCAAACACACGCCTTGCGAACATAGTCTGTGACTGACCGACGGAGTTCATGTTTATTCCGTAATTATAGCCTTTGTATGCAATATGGATATCGTCGGGCTTCAGAGTGCCGACAATCATTTTATTATATCTCTGAGGAAAAGCATGTTCAGGCCTTGCAGAGCCTAAGTTTCTGTCATAAATCTCAAGACCTTTTCCCTTTTCAAAGGCATCTGCAAATGCATCAAAAACTCTTGAACGGTCCTTATATCTGTGATAATAAGCACCTGCAAAGCAGAATTTATCCTTTCTGTCATGCATCTCCACAGGGTTATGCACAAGGGGCTGTGCAGAAAAATGAAGAAGATAGACATTATTGTGCTGAAGAGTTCTTTTATATCTTTCAATACAGTCAAAATCCGTGGTAAATACATAATCTGCACAGGATGCGGCAGACATGAAGACATCTGTATAAACAGGGTCTTCTTTATTCCAGAAAATAACGGGAATGCTTTTTGCATGGCAGTAGGCTGTCAGGTCATAAAGCTCCTTGCTGCCGTTTGCAATTTTCTTATACCATGATTTATCCTTGCCCTCCCATGCTGATTCAAGGAAGAACAGATCAGGTTTAAACTCATCAAGCTGAACCTGCCAGTTGTCGGATGTAACTTCAAAAAGCTCACATTCACTTCTGAAATTGCCGAGAGTGAATGCATCCATAATTGCAGCAACCTTAAGCTTTTTCAGTTCATTGCATTCTGTACGGAAAAGAGCACTCTTCTCGTCACCGTAATCAACACCGTAACGGTCAAGAATTTCTTCAAGAACAGCTTTTCTGTTTTTCAGTTCGTCAAGATATTCGTCAATAGTCTTAATATTCATCTTTTATCCCCTGCGACGCATCATTTCTTTGAGCCATCTGTAAATTTTAAGGGCAAATCTGCCGATGGGATTATTCTCAATCATTGCAAATTTGTTCTTGAATTCGGCGTTTTCCGTTTTGAGTGAATTGAGCTGAACCTCATAACGGCGTATGTCCTTTTTGATTGAAGTCATGACTGCGATCTGACGGTTAAGGTCATCCCGGCAGTTTTTTATTTCAAGAAGCAGAGCCTCATTTTCACTTTTCAGACGCTCATTTTCCTTTAACAGTTCTTCGTATTCCATAAATTACTCCGTACAGTATTTTTTCTGATATTCCTTAAGGTCGGGAACGATATTCTTTCTCTGCTCATTGGTCATTCCGTTGAACTCTCTTGCAAAACCGCAATAGGGCTTTATTATTTCATCGGGAGTTCCCGTTCCTATAAGCTTACCCTGATTTATCCATATGATTCTGTCACAGAATGATGTCATCTGAGTGACTGCATGGCTGACAAAGACAATGGTCTTCCCTGCCTGCCTGAACTCATCAACCTTTTTCAGGCACTTTTCCGTAAAGCTTGAGTCACCTACGGAAAGAGCCTCGTCAATAATAAGTATTTCGGGGTCAATATGTACTGCAATCGCAAAGCCCAGCCTTGAACGCATACCGCTTGAATATGTTTTTACGGGCTGATTGATATGAATGCCGATATCTGCAAAATCAATGATTTCTTTTTCAATTTCTTTAATCTGCTTTTCTGTATAGCCCATCAGCAGACACTTAAAACGGATGTTATCAAGCCCTGAAAGCTGTGACCTCATACCTGATGATGCACAAAGCATGCTCACCTCGCCCTTTACATCAACAGTACCCTTTGTCGCCGTTGTGATACCCGTAATGATACTTGCGAGGGTGGATTTTCCGCTGCCGTTGAGTCCGATAAGACCTACACATTCGCCTTTTTTCATTGTGACGGATATATCATCAAGGGCTCTGAAGGTGCCTACCTTGTTGTTTTTCATGACAAGCCCCTTTATCTTGTCGCCGAAGGATGAATAAAGGGGATAATCCTTTGTGATGTGCTCACATACAATAACATTTTCATTCATTGCGACACCCCCTTAAAGCAGGTCAATGAACTTGTGACGGAAGCGCATATGCACAACACAGCCGACAAAGAACATAACAAGAGTGATTACCCAGAAGATTATTCCCGCATCAAGATTTGCAAGGATATCCCTGCCGTAAAGAACCGAGTCACGGTAACCGCCCAGTATATATGCAAAAGGATTGATTTTCATAATAACGGTAAGAAGCCTGTTGTCACCGTCGGGTTCCCACATAACGGGGGAAATGAAGAAAAGGAAACGCATTGCCGTGTTTGAGAAATTATGAAAATCACGGAAAAGCACATTGATTGTTGAAGCAAATAGCCCGTATGCAGTTATAAAAACCGTTGCTGCAAATATGTAATAAGGCAGAAGCCATACGGATGAGCTGATTTTTGCACCCGATACAAGCACAACAACAAAAACAATAACCATTGAGCACAGATGGGTGATGAAATTCGATGCCACGGTTTTTGCAGGCACAATGGCTATGGGAAATTTCATTCGTTTGAGAACATCGGTAAAATTGATTATCGACATATCAGCCCCGAGCATTGCCTGATTCATGTAATACCAGCATATGATGCCTATAACAAGCCATACAATGTAAGGCACGCCGTTCATATCGTTGCCTCTCCTGAGCCCCACGGCAAAAACAAACCAGTATACAAGAATCTGGAATGCAGGATTCATAAAGTTCCACAGGAAGCCGAAAAATGTGCCTCCGTGCTGACTCTTAAGCTCATATTTTGCAAGACGGAACAGTCTTACCTTGTTATTCCATATTTCGGAAAGCACCGTTCCGACAGCTCTGAACATTTCCATAAAAACACCTTATATATTTAATTATAATAATCCTATTATATCAATTTACAATTATAGCATCACTCTTGTTATTTGTCAAACAGTTATTTGTCAGGCAACCATCATGTTAAATCATACAAAAATGTTGCGTATATAATATGTATAGATAATAAGAAAATATGTTGAAAAATAAATTAAAAAAAGGTTGACAATGACCGCTCTGATGTTATATAATACTTATTCGCAGGGGCAAATTATGCCCTGTCATCTAAAATACAGGTTATGTGCCGTTACGGCACTCAGAAACGAATGGGGGTAAATCAGTTATGAAGAGAACATATCAGCCCAAGAAGAGACACACACAGAAGGTTCACGGTTTCCGTGCAAGAATGTCAACAAAGAACGGCCGCAAGGTTCTTGCTCGCCGCAGAGCAAAGGGCAGAAAATCACTTGCTGTTTAATTCACGGCAATGAATTCTGTTGAAACATTAAAAACGAACAGTGACTTCCGCCGTGCCTATGCACGGGGTAAGTCCTACACAAATCCTGCGTTGGTGCTGTATGTAAGAAAGAACCGCGCGGGTTCTTGTCGTATAGGGATAACTGCAAGCAAAAAGATAGGCAATGCAGTTCAGAGGAACAGAGCAAGGCGTGTTATCAGAGAAGCATTCAGACAGATAAAATCTCCTCTCAAAGGTCATTATGACCTTGTTTTTGTTGCAAGGACAAAAACTGTTTTCAAAAAGAGTACGGATATTTACAAAATAATGCTGCCGATGCTCACAAATGCCGGTGTGATTGAGAATGAAAGCACTTCTTCTTAAAGCAATCAGGTTCTACCGCAGAAAAATTTCGCCCTTGTTCCCTCCCATGTGCAGGTACTACCCTACCTGCTCATCCTATGCAATGGAAGCAATCGAAAGATACGGAGCATTCAGAGGTACTTTGCTGGCAATAAAGAGGTTGCTCAGATGCAACATTCTTTTTCCCGGCGGAGTTGACCCTGTTCCCGATTTAAAAGAAAAATACAAGAAATAACTTTTACTCAACAGAGTATATTAAGGATTTGACAATATGACAGGACTTTACGATGCACTTGCCGTACCTTTCGGCTGGGTGCTGCATCTATTTTATATTATTTTTGACAACTATCTTGTTTCACTTTTCATTCTGACACTTCTTGTCAAGCTCCTGCTTCTTCCTTCATCAATCAGTCAGCAGAAGAATTCTGCAAAGCAGGCAAGACTTCAGCCCAAATTAAACAGAATCAGGCAGAAATATTCCAACGGCGGACAGCCCACAAGGGAAATGCAGATGAAGATTCAGGAGGAAACTCAGGCTCTTTATCAGAAGGAAGGCTTCAGCCCCATGTCAGGCGGATGTCTCCCCCTTCTTATTCAGTTCCCCATCATGATCGGTCTTTACGGCGTTGTTTACACTCCCCTTTCAAAGGTGCTCAACATCAGCACAGACCTTATCAACAAGGCTGTTACAGCTCTTAATGTCACTCCTGTAGAAACAGGACGAGGAAATGCCATGAACAGAGTTGAAATTCAGCTTCTCAGTGACATCAATGCAAACAATATGCCCGATTTCCTTGCACCCTATGCAGAAGATATTTTAAGACTCAAAGACCAGTTTATGCTTTTCGGCAAGCTTGACCTTACACAGATACCAAACTGGAAAGAGCCCTCAATCCTCTGGCTTATCCCCGCACTTGTTCTTGTGCTCGGTCTTGTAACAAGCCTTATCATGTTCCAGAAGCAGAAGCAGCAGAACCCCGAAATGGCAAAGAACCCCTCAATGGGCTGCATGACATTCATGTCTCCCCTTATGTCTGTATGGTTCACATTCATGTTCCCTGCAGGTGTTGGTGTTTACTGGATTATGTCAAGCTTCTTCACACTTGTTCAGACAGTTCTTCTCAACATCACACACAATCCTCAGAAGGTTATCGCAAAGAACATGATTGATGAAACAGTTGAACGCCGTTCAAGAGAAGCAAGCATTATCAAGTTAAAAGAGTTTGAGGATAACAAATAATCCTCAGGCATAAAATATAAGAAGGTGAAAAAATGATCAAAGAAGCTATCGCTACAGCAGCAACGAGAGACGAAGCCATTCAGAAGGCTAAGGCTGCACTCAACGCTCCTATTGACGCCGATGTAAAGTTTGAAATCATCCAGGATGCACAGAAAAAGGTGCTCGGTCTTTTCGGCGGTAAGGATGCAAAGGTCAGAGCATATTATGAAGCTCCCGACGAAGTGAAAGAAAAAACCAAGTCAGTTCAGGCTCCCGTTAAAGCTAAGGAAGCTCCTGCGAAAAAAGAAGTAAAGAAAGAGATAAGCTCAGAAGATGATGCCGCAATAAGAAATTATCTTATCACAATCATCAAGGGTATGGGCATCGAAGACATCCGGATTACTTCTCACGACGAAGACGAGGAAACAGTTTACGAGCTCGTCACAAATGAAAGCCACGGTGCACTCATCGGCAGACACGGCGAAACACTTGATTCAATCCAGTACATTGTCCGTCTCTTCGCTAACAAGCACACAGACGGCAAGAAGAAGGTTTCTCTCAATGTAGGCGACTACAGAGAAAAGAGAGCTGAAAACCTCAAGGAATTCGCAGCACGTTCAGCTGCACAGGTACTCAAGTACGGCAGAAATGTCAAGCTTGACCCCATGAATCCCTATGAGAGAAGAATCATTCACACAGCTATTCAGGCAATTGAGGGTGTTACATCACACTCAGTCGGCTATGATTCAGAAAGAAGAGTTATCATCACTCTTGAAGAAGGCGTACAGCCCACACACGGCGACAGACGCAGAGGCGGCTACAATAAGGGCGGCAGAGGCGGCTACAACAACCGTGGCAGAGGCGGTAACAGAGGCGGCAAGCCCGCTTACAAGCCTGAGGTTTCTGCTGACAGAGCTCCCAGAAGCGACGTTGCAGGCTCTTCAAGATACGGCAAAATCGAAATCAGAAAATCAAACGAAGAATAAAATTCACACCGCAGTTCACATGAGCTGCGGTGGTTTTTTATATTAACAAATCAGAATTTTTCGGGATAATGCAGAATGCAAAATGCATAATGCATAATTATATATTTATCGTCGTAGGAGCTGCCATTGGCAGTCCGTCGTAATACAAACATATTTCGTAGGGCGGCTTGCCCTCAAGCCGCCGATTTGTCGAAGACAAATTGGAAATCTGTGATTTCCACTATCATACAAATTTAAATATTGAGTTTGTTGCAATAGAACGGTGTTCCACCGTTATTGCTCCGTTACACTACGCAATCGGCGGGATGAAGGCATCCCGCCCTACGAAGTTTGTTTATCTTCTTGGACTACGGTGCTTTTTTTGTAAATAAAAAAGAATAAATGAATTTGTCCTGAACAAACTATATTTATACATATTTTTTCAGGGAGAAATTTTATGAATCAGACCTTGATTTTGTCCTTTAAAAGTGCTACACTAAAGGAGCCAATCTCAACATTTATATATCCATTACAACAAGCATCATTTTTTACTTTTGTAAAAAATGTATGCTTTCAACTTGCTTGTTTTATGGGTATAGTTGTTGTGATTGGCGTCATACAAAGCATACATTTTTATGGTGTACGGCTTTGTCTGTACACCTTTTTTTTATCGGGAGTAAAGCCTATGGATTTCAATAACAACATCAACAGCAGCAGTGTAGCACATTTATTAAAAACATTCAGTGAACCGGATGATGCAAATGAGGAAATACTGTTAAAAAAAATGGCGGATTTCAGAAGCACATTAGATGAAAAACAGCGGGATAATTTTGAAGCAATCTGTTACCTGATAACAGAAAACATTGCATATATTTCAAAAAGAAGCCATCGTGACGGTGTCTATGAGGGAATAGAAATTGCAGAAACAAATTTCCGCAATGAAATAAAAAGACGCAGGGCTGAAAACAGAAAAAAACAAAAAAAATCCGGAGAAGAGTAAACTCTTTTCCGGACTTTTTTATAAAATAGCTTTTACTTCACAAAGTCTGTCAACAATGTAATCACATTCGGGTCTCACATCATATTTTTCGCCCTTGAAATTGAACCAGCAGGTTTTTATGCCGTAATCTACCCCGCCCTTTATATCTGCTGTCAGGGAGTCACCGATGATTATGACATTCTCTTTTTTTACATCGGGAATTCTTCTGAAGCATTCATCAAAGAATTCCTTTGTAGGCTTTGCGAAGCCTATGACCTCCGATGTGAAAATGTCTTTTATGTAATCATACATTCCTGCCGCCGTAAGCCTTACAATCTGCTGACGGTGGATTGCATTGCTTGTGACATAAAGGTCATACTTTCCTGCAAGATACGCCACAAGGTCCTTGGCACCCTCAACGGGAATTGCACTTTCTGCAAGATTTGCAACAAACATTTTTTCAAAATCGGGGCCGGTTCTGTCTATCCCCAGTCTGTCAAAAATGAGCTGCCAACGGATACAGAAAAGCTCATTCCTTGTTATTTCACCCTTTTCAATCCTGTGCCACAAGCCGTCATTTATCTCATTGAAAACAGTGAAAACATTATCATTGTACTCCATTCCCCATGTGTCAAAGCCCCGTTTTATGGAGTCAAGGGCACACAAGTGAAAATCAAGGAGCGTATTGTCAACATCAAGAAAAACTGTAGTAATCATCATCCGAGAAACTCAAATATCTTTTCAAGATAAACCTTCATTACATCGTTTGTTGCGCCGAAAATCTCATGCTTTGAATTTCTTATATGTACAAGTCTGCCGTCGTTGAGCTTATCAACGAATTTATCCTGATATGAGGAAATAACCTTTGCATCCTGCTCAGGCTGAAAAACTATAACCTTTGCTGAAATACGTCTGCAGTTGTTGTCATCAAGAAGCTGATTTGTAAGCTTCAGAGCTTCGTTTACCCAGCCGAATGACGGTCCTGCAGTCTGATAGGCAGGGTTATTTTTTCTTTTTTCAAGGAAATATTCAAATCTTTCCTTGCATGTGTCAGAGCTGTTAAGGTACGATGCATCGGGATTGAATTTACACATTGTGGGAACCGATACATTTTTAAGTCCGAGCCTTGCAGTTGCACCCATAAGCACCTTAGCAAGAGGTACGGGAGCCCCCGGCTGAGCACATATCATGGGAGCAGACAGAATTGCCTTTTCAAACATTTCAGGATGCACCTGCAGATATCTTGCAACGATACCGCCGCCCATGGAATGACAGTATACATACATGGGGATATCCGGTGCAAAGGGCTTTACGACTTCCCTTGCAAAAACATCAAGGTCCTCAACATAATCTGCAAATTTATGAAGTCTTACAGTATGAATATCGCCTGCCATTCTGTGTGAATGACCGTGTCCTCTGTTATCAATCGCAAAGGCATTGAAGCCGTTCTTTACGAAATAGTAAGCCATTTCACGGAATTTCTCGGCAAACTCCGTAAATCCGTGGACAATGACAACATTGCCCCTTGCATTTTCAACAGTGTGTGCTTCATAATGGAGCTTCTTGCCGTCAAAGGTATTGAAATATCCGTCAGTTCTTATCTCTGCAAGGAAAGGCTCAACCTCATTTTTCATCACAGATGCATAGTTTTTTTCATCAACAATCTGAGCAATATTTGTCATAAAACCCACCCTTATCTTTTTCTTGAATTATATCACAGCTGAGGTGTCTGCACAAGCGGAAAAAATTACATCATGAGCTTAATGAACAGACCGCCCTGAACTGTTCTGTGTCTGAAGCCGACCATCTCAGATGTATCTGCATAGTACCAGTCAGTCATGGGTACTCTTGTTCTCATTGTGTTGTAAGCATTCCAGAGAATAGCTGCAAAGAACTCAAAATCGTCCTTATTGTCAGCAAGACAAGCAGCCCAGATAAGCCAGTCTGATTTTGTATATTTTTCTCTTGAATCAAGGGGTACACCGTAAGGCAGTGCCTCTTTCTTATATCTTTCGATTTCTGCCCTGAAGAATTCCTCAGGCAGAAGTCCAGTCTTCCAGATTTTATCCCATACAGAGTTATATTTCAGGCTGAATGTACCCTCTCTGTCGTATGCAAGACGGTAGCTGCCGTCGGGATTCTTTGCATTTTCAATGAAAGAATGAGCATACTCCTGAGCCTTTGCAAAGAGCTCATCTGCTTCTTCATTTCTGCCGAAGTGACGGAGAATCTTTGAAAAGCCTGTCATACCCATAATAGCCTTGAGTGAAAGATTGCAGTTGTGTGAAAGATGACCTGCAAAGTCGTCTGTGCAAAGCTGATGCTCGGGGTCTTTACCGTATTTTACAAGATACTTGCTCCACTTCTCGAGAAGCTCCATATTTTCCTCTGCAAATGAATAGTCATTGTCCTTTTCGCAGATTGCAGAAACAAGGATAATCATATTTCCGCATTCTTCAACGGGCATCTGATATTTAAGCTTGTTTTCACCGTAAACCTGACCGTTGACAAGAGGATACTGACCCACATCATGAGGAGCAAAGTCGAATGTCCATTCCTGAGTTGAAGCATAACGGAAAACAGGTCTGAGCATACCCTTAAGAAGCTCTGTGTTGTAAAGCAGATACATGGGAGCACTGGGATATGTAACGTCTACAGTGGCTGCACAGCCGTTTGAGAAGCATTCCTTGGAAATGTAAAGATTGTTGCCCTCTTTGTCAACAACAAGCTTGTGAGCAGCCATAACCTGTCTGTAAGCAAGCTGAAGCATTTCAGCATACTTCTCTCCGCCCTTTTCAGTAGCTTCAAGAACAAGCTGCTGTGAAAACTCTTCACATCTTGCTACGATTGTATCATAATCCTCTGCTGCTTCCTGAATTGCTTCTTCAATTGTCTTGCCGTCATTATTCCAGTAAGCCTTGAGATGCTCACCGAAATAGACCATGCTTTCAATATCATCATATGCAAACATGAAGAGCTTTTCGCTGTCAAGCTCTGTTTCTGCAAAAACTGCATATAAATCCTCTTCAAGGACTTCGTTTCCTGTTTCTGCTTCACCCTTTACTGCAAGGTAGAAATAACCCCAGTCAATACGGACATCGTCACCGCTTCTCCAGAGGATTTTCTGATTGCCCTTACCCATTCTTGCCCATGTGAGCTCGTCTGTCTTCACGCTTTCAGACCATGCTCTGCCCTCACCTGCTTTATTGAGAACAAGCTCCTCGCTCACTGACACCTTGGCTCTGACAAGATGCTCCTTACCGTCAAGAGCTTCATAAGAAAGCTTAAGATATGAAACAGGACGGGAAGCGTAATAAAGGTCTGTAACAAGCATGGGAGAAGTGAATTTTGCAGTAAGTCTGATACCTGCATCCTCAAAAACTGCAACAGTTGAGAATGTGTCGGCATCAACAGAAACAACTGTCATAGCGTTGTCGTCACTGTCACCGAGGAAACGGTATTTTTCACCGTCAATAAGGACTGTACCGACAATTGTATTGTCGTGTCCTGTCCAGTGTACGGGAGTATGTTTATTGATATTGTCTGTCCATACCGAAAAATACGGGTCAACCGTAATAAGAGGTATTGAAGGCATGCGCATTTTCATAAAAATCATTCCTTTAGGCTTTTTTTTATATTTTACGATATATGAATAAAGAATTCAAGAGTAAAACAGTAATTTGTCGGGCTGTTTAATGCATAATTCATAATGCACAATGCACAATGAAATGCTCTCTCATCGAATATTCATATAAAACAAAAACAAACCTCGTAGGGCGGGTTGCCCTCAACCCGCCGATTTGTCGATGACAAATTGGAAATCGAAGATTTCCACTATCGAACAAATCAAAATAATGAGTTTGTTGCATTAGAACGGTGTATCACCGTTATTGCTCCGTTACACTCCGCAATCGGCGGGATGAGGGCATCCCGCCCTACGAAATATGTTTGTATTACGA
>JAFUIY010000069.1 GCA_017473925.1 Clostridia bacterium
AAATATATGTGTCTGACCGGCGCAGCAATATGTTTTGTTTCCGTTCGGGCTTCGCCCTCTCTACAACAAAACATATTGCATTATCGTTCTTCTTTTATTTTTTTCTAAACTTGGTCTCACATCATTGACAAATGTACAAATAATAAAAATAAGGGACTGTAACAGCCCCTTATCTGTATTAAACTTCTGCCGGCACAGTTTCAGTCTGTGCATTCTGTGTTTTTTCATAATTTGCATAACGCTTCTTGTTGAGTGATTCCTGAAGCTCTGCAAGCTTTTTCTTATTGAGAGGATAGAACAGGAACAGAAGGAATATGATGAAATATCCGCCTGCCATAACTCTTGTGACCATCTTGTACATACGGTCGCCGACACCTGGGATGTAGCCTACAACACCTGAGCTTTCGGGGTCATACTTTGCATATCTGTAAAGAAGCTGAAGTCCGCCTGAGTCTGCAATTGTCTGACCGACTTTTCTTGCAAAAGTATATACAGCATAGATTGCACTCTCGTTTTTGATGCCTGTGACATCCTCCTGATAGTCAATGACATCGGTAACAACAGCCCAGTTGAGAATTGAAACGAATGAATAACCTGCACCGACACCGAAATTAAGGAGAAGGAATGGCCAGGGATTAGCCTGAAGATATTCATTGGGTCCGATGAAGCACATTACAAGGCTTGACAGTGTTGAAAGAACAAGACCTGCAGTGCAGAGCTCCTTCTTGCCGAATTTTGCAGCAAGCTTGGGACAGAAGAGAATAAGAAGAACCATGGGGGCATAGTTTGAAATTGTGAGCCAGATTGAAAGATCGGAATTGCCGAAATAGTTCTTTGTAAGATACTGATTGAATGAACCGAACTGAAGAAGTCCGCTGATAACAAGACCTGCAATTGTAACGGTAAGGAAGGGACGGCTCTTGAAAAGTGTACCGTATGTAAGCTTGATATCGACCTTTTTCTTTTCGGGAGAATAGATAACTCTCTCCTTTGTTGTCTTATAGCATGTCATATAAGCTGCAATTGAAAGGGCAGAAAGTACGCATACGGCAACGAATGTCTTTTCGGGGTTGAGCTTTGTGCCGTCGTCATAAATGATTGACTGTGCAACAAGAGTAACAGCTGCACCGCCTACGCCTGCACCGATTGAACGCATTGTTGAAAGCAGAGTTCTGCCGTTGGGGTCATCCGTGATTGCAGATGCAAGTGAGCCGTAAGGAATGTTTATACCTGTGTAAAGCATACCGTAAACACAGTATGTGATGTATGCAAATGCAAGAAGCATTGCATAGGATGAAATATAGTTCTGGACATTAAGGAAGCACAATGCCGTCGAAATACCCAGAGGCACGGAAACTGTCTTGAGATAGGGACGGAATTTACCGTCCTTTCTCGGTCTTCTTGTGTCAACAATAATACCCCACAACGGGTCGTTGATTGCATCCCATAGTCTTATAACAAGGAACAGAACTGTAAGGTCAGTACTGATTCTGGTTGCATCGACACCGTGACCGGGAAGAAGACAGTCTGTGTAGAAAACTTTAAGATAGGTTGAAACGAATGTAAGCACAAAAAGGTTACCCATATCGCCGAAGAGATAGCCGATTGCTTCACCGATGGAAATAGCATTCGGATGCTTGGCAGCATGAGGTGCCACAGGCTTTGACTTTGCCATTTTCTTTTCCTCCGTTTTAATAATATAGAAACATTTTACAGCATTAAAACAATAAAGTCAATGAAATACTTGATATATAATTTAATTTTTGATAAAATAACAATACAGTAAGTTAAGCAGTAATAAACATACTATTATATTTTTCCGGTGGTGTTGATATGAAAAAAATCAAAAACAAACAGATAATTGAGCTTGTTGTCACGACTGTGCTTTTCGGTCTTGTGATTTATGCTGCATATTCTCTCTGGTACATATTCCACGGCACGGACAGCGGTGCTGATGTTCATCTTTATACAGGAATGACAGGTGTTGCCCTCGGCTGGTATATGCTCCTTTTCGTGCAGTCAGCACTTCCGAAAGCAGGAATTATCGGCAAAATCCTTGCTTTTTTTGCAGGCAACGGTCTTGTTCACGGCATCATCTGGGGTCTGAATGCAAAAATCAACACGACAAACAACGACAGCGGAGATGTTATTGTAAAAGCATTCACCTTTGTGTTTATTGCATCGGCAATTCTTCTCCTTGTGACATTTATTCTCAGGGCAAAAGAAAAATACAAGGCAGTCAACATAATTTTTGCAATTATCTATTTTGTCGTTTCATGCGGCGGGTCTGTTGTGATTAACGAAGAAAATATAAAAGCCCTTGAATACAAAAAGAATCTGCAGTTCGGCACACTTACTGCAGAAGAAATGAAGATCACGGATGAAGAAAACAAAATGAGCCGTGACTGGGCAGAAACAAACCTTATTTCTGCATCATCATATCCTTTTACATTTTCAGTTGACGGTGAAAAATTCAATCCTGCTGACTGGACAAAGACTGTAACTGATGCAAAGGAAGAAGTTTACCGCGGCGGAAAAACAAAATACATCACTTTTACAAAGAATCAGCTTGAAGTGACAGCCGAAGTGACTGTCTTTGAAAAGAACGCTTCATGTCAGTGGACAGTCTATGTGAAAAACACAGGTGACACAAATTCAGGCGTAATCAGTAATTTCTATGCCCTTGATTCATCATTTGCAACGGGCAAGGCTGATATTTATTATTCTCTCGGCAGTGATACTGCTGCAGGCGACTTCTCACTCGTCAAGAAGAGCCTTTCATCTGCAAGAGCATTCTCAGGCAATGAGGGTAAGCCCACAGAGAAATATATGCCCTACTTCAATGTTAACGGTGCGGAATCGGGAATTGTATTCGGCATCGGCTGGACAGGTCAGTGGGACGCTGAATTTTCACAGAAGGATGGCAACACTGCCGTAACTGTAAGACAGCAGAATTTCAATGCATATCTTCTTCCCGGTGAAGAAGTCCGTTCACCCCTCGTTTCACTCACTTTCTATGATAATGATAATGCTCTCAAGGGCTTCAATCAGTTCAGACAGTGGATTACCGACTGTGTATATCCCGACAATGTGACAAAGAATCAGTATCTTGTAATGGAAGTTGCAGGTCCCATGTCAACAAGAACATCCGATGAGATTATTGAAATTCTCGACGGTCTTGAAGACGATGTTTTCGAGCATACCGATGCATTCTGGATGGATGCAGGCTGGTACAGCTACAATGAGGGCTGGTATGACGGTGTCGGCAACTGGACAGTTGACACATCAAGATACGACAACGGCATTATTGAGCTTTCAACATATGCAAAGAACAAGGGCCTCGGACATGTGCTCTGGTATGAGCCTGAAAGAGTATATCCGGATACTGTTTTCCATAAGACAGGCTCCGAAAATGAGCAGTGGCTTATAAACACCGGTGACGATAACAGCATGTGGAACCTTGCAGATGAGGATGCATTCAACTATTACTGTGAATATATCTGCAATTCACTCAAAGAAAACGGTGTCACAATCTACCGTCAGGACTTCAACTTTGCTCCCCTTGAGTACTGGGAAAAGGCTGATGCCGAATACTATGACGGCAGAACAGGTATCTGTGAAAATCATTATGTGACAAACCTTTACAGATTCCTTGACTATCTCACGGAAAACATTGACTGTCTTATCATCGACAACTGTGCTTCCGGCGGTAAGCGTCTTGACCTTGAAATGACATTCAGAAGCATTCCTTTCTGGAGAAGTGACTATAACTGTTCTGTTCATTCCGACCTTTTCGAGGCAACACAGTCACAGACCTACGGTCTTTCATTCTGGCTTCCCATGTCAGGCACGGCACACAATATGACAAGTGAATACTCATCAAGGTCTGCAATCACACCTCTTATGCTTATGGATTTCTTTGCACATACACATGAGGATTTTGATTACCACCATGAGCAGAAAGAGCTGATGACGGGAAAATATTTCCCCCTTGATTTCGGCAGCTATGACAAGAATAAAATGCTTTCAATGCAGTATATGTCCGATGACGGTGCAGAGGGTACTGTGCTTGTCTATAAGAGAGCCGATGTCAGGAAGAGTGAATATACCGTCACACTCAACGGACTTTATCCCGATGCTGAGTACGAAATCTCTGATTTCGACGGCATCATTGAAACAAAAAAATATAAGGGCAGTGAGCTTATGTCAGACGGCCTGACAATTCCTTTGCCCGACGGTGAAAAAGCAATTATTCTGAATATAGTCAGAAAATAATTCTTGAAAGGAACTTTTTCATGTCCGATATGCCTATTTTTGCAATAATGTATGACTTTGACCGTACCTTAAGTCCCCGTGATATGCAGGAGTATCAGTTTATTCCCAGTCTCGGGATGACTGCACCCGAATTCTGGAGTGAAGCAAACACATTCGGTGACAAAAACGATATGGACAAAATCCTTTCCTACATGTACACAATGATGAAAAAGTGTGCAGAGCTGAATGTTCCGCTCACAAGAAAAAGGGTTGTTGACTGCGGAAAGACAATTGAGTTTTTCCCCGGTGTAACCGACTGGTTTGACCGCATGAACCGTTTCGGAATTGAAAACGGCGTTATAGTTGAGCATTATGTGCTCTCCTCAGGTCTTGTTGAAATCATTGAGGGCTCCGAGATAGGAAAACACTTCAAGAAGATATATGCAAGTGAATTCTTTTACGATGAAAACGACATTGCCGTATTCCCTAAATCAGCCGTCAACTACACTTCAAAAACACAGTTTATTTACAGAATCAACAAGGGTGTACTTGATGTCGCAAACGACCGTGACCTTAACAAATCAACACCCGATAACGACAGGCGTGTCCGTTTTCAGAACATGCTTTACATAGGCGACGGACTTTCAGATGTACCGTGCATGAAAATGGTAAAGGCATACGGCGGGTCATCAATTGCCGTTTACAAAGACGACTCAAACAGACACCTTGTTGAAGACCTGCTCGCCCACGGAAGAGTTGATTTCATGTTCCAGGCAGATTACTCCGAGAACACAAACTTTGACATTACCGTAAAGAACTTAATAAAAAAAGCTGCCATTGAAGACAGCCTCATTTCCGAGCATAACGGTCAGCTTGCCGATGCGACGGATAAACAGTATTCGATATTCTATTAAATCAGAATTTGTCGGGATAATGCACAATGCATAATGCACAATTATATAATCCAAGCCCGTAGGGCTTCCGAAACAATTTGCCGAAGGCAAATTATATCACTTTTGCGAAGCAAATATATCACATCCGTCGAAGACGGATATATCACATTTTCCGCAGGAAAATATATCACTCAGTAATTTATCGCTCAGCGATAAATTACTGTTTAGCTTATCATTTCCGCAAATTCATCTTCACTTATAACCTTAATACCGAGCTCATTAGCTTTTCTGAGCTTACTGCCTGCGTCTTCACCTGCAAGGACGCAGGTTGTTTTTTTGGAAACGGAGGATGCAGTCTTTCCGCCGAATTCTTCAATTATTGCACTCGCTTCATTTCTTGTGAATTTTGAAAGTGCACCCGTAAGAACAAAGGTCATGCCTTCAAATCTTTTATCCTTTACTTCCCTGAGAGACTTCATGTTAAGGCCGAGCTCTTTCAGCTTTGCAATAATGTCATGAGTGCCCTCTCTCTGCATGAATTCATAAACACTTTCAGCCATTATCGTACCGAAGCCGTCAATTGAAGATATTTCTTCGATTGATGCATTCATAATTGAGTCCATATCGCCGAATTTATCGCAAAGGAGCTTTGCTGCCTTCTGACCGATATGACGGATTCCGAGTGCATAAACGAGCCTGTAAAGGTCGTTTTCTTTTGATTTGTCTGCCGCTGAAATAAGGTTATCTGCAGACTTTTCTCCCATACGGTCAATGCTTGCAATATCCTCTCTTTTCAGAGTAAATATATCGGGAGTGGTATTGACAAGTCCCTTTTCAACAAAGGTTTCAAGGACTGCTTCGCCCATTCCCTCAATATCCATTGCATCACGGGAGCAGAAGTGAATGAGATTTCTCAGAAGCTGTGCAGGACATTCGGGATTGATACATCTGACAGCCGCTTCACCCTCTTCACGGACTGTTTTACTGCCGCATGAGGGGCATGTGTCGGGCAATTTATATACAGTACTGTTTTCACAGTGCTTAACAACACGGACAACCTCGGGAATGATATCCCCTGCCTTGCTGATTATACACTTATCGCCGATACCGAGCTGTTTCTCATTAATAAAATCCTCATTATGAAGTGTTGCACGGCTGACTGTTGTACCTGCAAGGATAACAGGCTCAAAAACACCCGTTGGAGTCAGGACACCTGTTCTGCCGACATTGACTTCAACATCAATGAGTGTTGTCTCCTTTTCTTCGGGAGGATATTTGAATGCAGCAGCCCAACGGGGGAATTTTGCTGTACTGCCGAGCATTTCTCTGTGAGAAAAATCATTGACTTTTACAACAGCACCGTCTATATCAAAGGACAGAGAGTCTCTTACACTGCCGATTCTTCTGATTTCACCGATAACATCGTCAATATTGTCATATTCATTATAGAAAGGAACCGTTCTGAAGCCCATTTCCTTTATAAAATCAAGGGACTGCTTGTGAGAGGTTATTTCAGCACCGTCAACTCTCTGAATATTAAAGCAGAAAATATCGAGCTGTCTCTGAGCCGTTATTTCGGGCTTTTTCTGTCTGAGACTTCCTGCAGCAGCATTACGGGGGTTTTTAAAGGGCTTTTCGCCGTTCATGTCCTGCTCTGCAGCAAGCTTTGCAAAGACCTCACGGGGCATATACACTTCACCTCTTACTTCAATAAGAGGGAGCTCTTTCTTTATTTTAAGAGGAATTGAACGGACAGTTCTCAGGTTTGCTGTAACATTTTCACCTACATCACCGTCACCTCTTGTGGAGCCTATGGTGAACACACCGTCACGGTATTCAAGTGACACTGACAGGCCGTCAATCTTCGGCTCTACAACATAGGTTGCATCGGGACAGACTTCCTTAACCTTTCTGTCAAAATCAATAAGTTCATCCTCTGAAAAAGCATCCTGAAGACTTTCCATTCTCACTTCATGGGTGACAGGCTCAAACTGCCCCTCTGCACTGCCTCCTACCCTGTGAGTGGGTGAATCGGCTGTGAGAAGCTCAGGGAATTCAGCCTCAATTGACTGCAGTTCCCTCATCATCATGTCATAATCGTAGTCTGAAATCTCATTTGTGTTTTCGACATAGTACTTATGAATATGGTAATTGAGTGTGTCCCTTAATTCTTCTGCTCTTTTTTCTGCCGTTCTGAAATTCATTGTAATTCCTCCGATTCTCAATATAATTATTATACCACAGCTTTATGTTTTTTTCAATCAGTTTCACCGTAATCCATAACATTCTGCCACAGGTCGTCGGAGCCGTCAGAATAGATCTGAGGCACCTGCCCGACAATGACAGTCTCGGCAACAACAATGCTGTTTGATATTTCAGTGGAGATGTTTCCGTTCTGGGTAATTGCATAGACCTTTGTCTTTACTTCAAGAATCATCTGATGTCTTGTCTGGTTTATGCCTGCCGTCTGAAAATCATTTACTATACCTGTCGTGGCAGAGCCTGACAGTGTAACAGCTATATCGAGTCTCGGTCCTCTGCCCGTAAAAATGTCTATACCCGTCAGTGAACCCAAAGGGATGGAAACTGTCCTTTCACCGAGAGAATTGAGTGTGTCGGTTATAATCCCTCTGATTTCGGCACACAGACGATTCATTTCAACACTGTCAACTGTAACCGAAGTTATCATATCTTCATCATTTTTTGTCACATTCACAAGGCTTTCATACCTTAAATTCTTTTCACAGAGCACCTTCTGAACGGCATCATTGACAGCCTCGGAAGCAATATTTTTTGCCCTTGATTCTGCCATGGCGTTAAGCACCGGAGTAATCCGCATTTCTATTATTATAAACACCGTCAGTGCTGTCACAGCAGTGAGAGCAAGGGAAACAATCAGCCGTGCAAGTGTGTTTTTCCGTCTTCGTCTGTTCATAAAACATCACCTTGTACATACTATGAAAAACATCTGACTCTTGACAATTCATGCAAATAAACATACTATATTATCAGGTGATAGTTTTGAAAAAATTATTTGATACATTGAAGCTGCCCGTGGGAATCATACTCTCGGCAGTGTTGATAATCGGCTTTTCGGCTGCTATTTCAGCCGTATACTCGGGCAGGGAAACAGCAATCTATGAAGTGAAAGAAAGCGTCAGCACTCCCGTGAGCAATACTGTCACAGTTTCGGACATCCTTAGTGAGGACTCAGGACTTCCCGACAGTATTTCCTCCCTTTTTGCAGACTGCATAACAACGGCAACCTGCAGAAAGTACACTGAATACAGAATTCATGCCGATGCATTCGATATTGCCGTAAGACAGTACAATTATGCTTATCTGACGGAGGATGACCCCGTTGTTGTTCCTGAGGACGCCATAATGACACCGTTCAATGATTCAGAGGTGTTTATATTTGCAACATCCGACGGCTCTCAGGCGCTTTATTACAAGGAGCTGACAAGATATATCATCAGCACTGACAATTCTCCCGCAGAGCTCAGAAATCTTTTCACACAACAGCCTTAAAAGGGCTGTTTTTTACTTGCTAAAAAAACAATTATATGATATAATAATTTTTTAGTATACGGTATTATGAGGTGTTATTATGTCAGATGCTGCAAATGTAATTGAGCTTGAATTATACATAATCCGTCACGGGCAGACATACGGCAATCTGGGAAAAGCCATGGAGGGCTTCTCAGACCTTGACAGGAATGATGTCCTGCTTACAGATAAGGGACAGCATCAGGCAGAAAAGCTTGGAGAAAGATTCAGCAATTACCCCTTTGATGCAGTTTATGCAAGCGGACTCAGACGGGCAATGCAGACTGCAACGGAAATCATAAAAAGACAGCCTGAAAACGGTGCAGAAAATATCATTGTCCACCCTCTCCTTTCCGAGGTCGGAGGTGTGGAGGAGGAATATTCAGGACTGACCTTCACTCAGGCAGAAAAAATGTTTCCCAGCATAACCCTTGCAGAGGGCTTTGACAGAAACGGCAGAATAATAAGCTTCACAAAGGGTTGGAGCGACAAAGAACAGCTCGCAAGGGCAGAAAATGTACTCAGCCACATAAGAAGCCGTTACAAAAACGGAGCAAGGGTTGCTGTTGTGGCACATGCTGCATTCAACACATTCCTTTTCCATTCGGCATTGGGGCTTGACCCTGAAAAAGTGATTTTTGACCCTCATTTCCTTAACACGGGTGTTACAAAAATCGTATTTTTCAGAGAGGGTACAGGCAGATACAATATTGATGTTCAGCTTGTTTATCAGAATGACCTGTCACACCTCTATGCAGACTATCCCGATTACGGTCTTGAGCCCTGCTATTTTTAACAATTGACAATTCTTTACATAGAATGTAATGATTGCACAAAATCATTACAAGGAGTTGATAACTTGGAAATCTATCTTGACAACAGTGCAACGACAAAGGTCTGCCGTGAAGCTGCTGATGCGATGATGAAGATGCTGACTGAAAACTACGGCAACCCCTCATCTCTTCACAAAAAAGGCATTGAGGCTTCAAAGGCACTTGAGAATGCAAGACAGTATATTGCAGACGCACTCTCCTGCCAGAAAGACGAAATATACTTCACACCAAGCGGTACAGCCGCCAACAACACGGCAATTTTCGGTGCAGTGAATGCTAACAAACGCAGAGGCAACCGAATAATCACGACATCCCTTGAGCATCCCAGTGTGAACGAATGCATGAAGAAGCTTGAAGAACAGGGCTTTGAGGTTATCCGTCTCAGGCCTGATATAAACGGTGCTTTTTCACCTGCAGAGCTTATGAATGCAATCAATTCAAAAACAATTCTCATAAGCATAATGGCAGTAAACAATGAAATCGGAACAATCAACCCGATCAATCAGATAAAATCAGCCCTGAGGCGTGTCAATTCACAGGCACTTATCCATGTTGATGCAGTTCAGGGCTTCGGAAAAATCCCTCTTAACCCTGCAAAAACGGGAATTGACCTGATGAGTGTAAGCGCACATAAAATCCACGGTCCAAAAGGTGCAGGTGCACTTTACATCAGAAAAGGGCTTAAAATCCATCCCCATCTTGTGGGCGGAGGTCAGGAAAAGGGCATGGTTTCGGGTACGGAGCCAATTCCTGCAATCATCGGCTTCGGTGAAGCGGTCAGGGCACTTCCCAATGTGACGGCAGAGCTTGCTCACATAAAGGAGCTCCGTGACTACTTTGTCCGTGAAGTGACAAAAACAGACGGTGTTCACATCAATTCACCTGCAGATGCACTTCCCTACATCATAAATCTTTCCGTTACAGGTGTTCCCTCGCAGACAATCGTGAATTCACTTTCTGAAAAGGGCATCTATGTTTCTGCAGGCTCGGCCTGTAAAAAAGGCCACAGAAGTGAGGTTCTCACGGCAATCGGTCTTGACGGCAGGCTGATTGATTCGGCAATCAGAATCAGTCTTTCACGCTACACAGCAAAATCTGATCTGGATGAAGTTGTGAGCGCCATTGACAGCATAGCAAAAAGAATAAGAAGATAAATTAAGGATGAAGAAAAATGAAGGAAATCATACTTTTAAAAGACGGTGAGCTCGCTCTCAAGGGGCTTAACAGAAGAACCTTTGAAGATATACTTATGAAAAACATCAGACAGCGTCTGCGTCATTCCGTCGGTGAATTCAAATTCACACGCTCACAGTCAACATGCGTAATTGCTCCCGTAGATGAAAATATCGATTTTGATAAGGCTGTTGACATTATTCAGCACATTTTCGGTGTTGTGGGTATTTCCCGTGCGGCACAGTGCGAAAAGGACATTGAAGTCATAAAGAATACAGCCCTTGAATATCTCAGGGACGAGCTTTCATTTGCAAGAACATTCAAGGTTGAGGCAAAGCGTTCAGATAAGAACTTCCCCTACAACTCACCTCAGATATGTAACGAGGTGGGAGGCTTTATACTTTCACATCTGCATCATCTCAAGGTTGACGTTCACAATCCCGATGTAAAGGTCACCGTTGAGGTAAGAGACAATCATGCATTCATTCACGGCAATCAGCTCAAGGGGGCAGGCGGTATGCCAACAGGCACGGGCGGCAAGGCTTGTGTTCTCATTTCGGGCGGTATCGACAGCCCTGTTGCTGCATGGATGATGGCAAAGAGAGGTCTGTCACTGACAGCAGTTCATTTTGCTTCACCTCCCTACACATCGGAAAGAGCAGAGATGAAAGTCCACGAGCTTCTTAAAAAGGTTGCAAGATACTGCGGAAGAATTGACCTTTACACAGTACCTTTCACTGAAATTCAGGAGAATATCAGGGACAATTCACCTGAGGATATGTTCACCATCACCATGAGAAGAATCATGATGAAGATTGCCACAAGAATTGCCGAGGATAAGGACTGCGGTGCCCTGATAACAGGTGAAAGTGTCGGTCAGGTTGCATCACAGACAATGTGGGCACTCCGTTGCACCGACGATGCAGCAGGACTTCCCGTTTTCCGTCCCTGCATCGGTATGGACAAGAATGAAATTATTGAAATTTCAAGAAAAATTGATACATTCGATATTTCAATCGAGCCTTACGAGGACTGCTGTACAGTCTTCACTCCCAAGCACCCGAGAACAAAGCCCACCCTTGAAATGGCAATTGAAGCTGAAAATGCAGCATGGGATGACGAGCTTGTAAATACAGCAATCGCAAACGCAAAGCATCTTGCTATTCACTGATTGCACAAAGGGTATTCCTGATAATAAGACCGAATGCAAAAAGAGCAACAAAGAATTTTATCACGGTAAGAACCTTTATAATTTTTACGGTCTTTGATGCAATACACAGACTTTTAAGAATCATCATATAAAAACCTCCGAATATTCTTCGGAGGTATTTTTTGCGGCTGCAGATGAAATATTCATGCAAACAGTAATTTATCGCTGAGCGATAAATTACTGCAGTGATATATTTTCCTGCGGAAAATGTTATATATCCGTCTGTGACGGATGTGATATATTTGCTTCGCAAATGTGATATAATTTGCCTTCGGCAAATTGTTTCGGAAGCC
>JAFUIY010000070.1 GCA_017473925.1 Clostridia bacterium
CTTCGCAAATGTGATATAATTTGCCTTCGGCAAATTGTTTCGGAAGCCCTGCGGGCTTGGATTATATAATTGTGCATTATGCATTTTGCATTGTGCATTATCCCGATAAATTCTGATTTATCACAAATTCCTCTTTTTTTTATTTTCCTCTTTATTTTTTATGAAATATATGTTACAATACTCTGTGTATACATTATTTTTATGATTTTACGGAAGGATTGGCTATGTCTTCACCTCTTGCAGACAGAATAAGACCGATGACTCTTGACGAAGCAGTCGGGCAGAAACATCTGCTTTCCAAAGGTGCTCCGCTGAGAAATATCATCGAATCGGGAATCATTCCGAACCTTATTTTTTACGGTCCGTCCGGTACGGGTAAGACAACTGTCGCAAACATCATTGCGGCATCCACAAACAAAAAGCTCTGCCGTCTCAACGGCACAAATGCTTCAATTGCCGACATCCGTAACATTGTTTCTCAGATTGACACCGTTGAAGCCACAAACGGCATACTTCTGTATCTTGACGAAATTCAGTATTTCAACAAGAAGCAGCAGCAGTCACTTCTCGAGTATATCGAAAACGGGTCAATCACACTCATTGCATCCACAACGGAAAATCCCTATTTTTACATATACAGTGCCGTTCTGAGCCGTTGCACGGTTTTTGAGTTCAAAACGGTCACTCCCTACGACATCATTCCTGCCATTGAGCGTGCTTTCAGGCTTATGGGCGAGGAAATGAGATGTCCCTATGACATTGAAGAGGGTGTCGTCAGGCATATCGCTTTTGCATGCGGCGGTGATGTGAGGAAATCAATCAACACGGTTGAGCTTCTCTGCCTGAGTGCTACAGTCCCCACGGACGATTCACCAAGAAAAATCACCCTTGAAAATGCAAAACTATTATCGCAGAAGACATCACTCAAGTATGACCGTGACGGTGACGAGCATTACGACCTGCTTTCTGCTTTTCAGAAGTCAATGAGAGGCTCTGACCCCGATGCGGCAATCCAGTATCTTGCAAGAATCCTTGCGGCAGGTGACCTGCCCTCTGCATGCAGAAGACTTATGGTCTGTGCGGCGGAAGATGTGGGACTGGCTTATCCCATGATAATGCCCATTGTCAAAGCGGCAGTTGATATTGCTCTTCAGGTCGGTCTTCCCGAAGCGAGATTACCCCTTGCAGATGCAGTTATTCTTGTGTGTACCTCACCGAAATCAAACTCAGGTCACGATGCGATAACTGCAGCTATGGCAGACCTTGAAAAAGGCAATTACGGCCCCATTCCCCGTCAGTTGCAGAATAAGCATTTCGACGGCGATGACGCAAAAGTCAAGGGGCAGTTTTATGAATATCCCCATGAATATCCCAATCATTGGACGAAACAACAGTATCTCCCCGATGCTCTGAAAAACACCGTTTATTATGAATACGGTGATAATAAAATGGAGCAGGCGGCTAAGGAATACTGGGATAAAATCAAAAAATAAAGAGGACAGACTATGAAATTCTCAGTCAGTACATACAGTTATTGCCGACTTATCGGTTCAGGCGAAAAGACTCTTGCCGAGTGTATTGCCCTTGCCGCAGAAACAGGCTTTGACGGTGTTGAATTCGTTGAGTTTGACACTCCCGACGGCATGACAAAGGCAGAATATGCGGCATTTCTCCGTGAAGAATGCAAGAAAAACGGAGTAGAGCCCGTAAGCTATACAATCGGCGCTGATTTTCTTCACGGCTCGGACGGCGACCTTGAAAAGGAGATTGCCCGTCTTAAAGGCGAAGTTGAAATTGCAGGTATTCTCGGCGTTAAACTCATGCGTCACGATGCAACAAGGGGTTATGACAACGACACGAGAGGCTACAAGGCATTCTCAGATGCACTTCCCCGTATAATTGAGGGTTGCCGTGCAGTTACGGAATATGCAAAGACCTTCGGCATCAGAACAATGGTTGAAAATCACGGCTTCTTCTGTCAGGAGAGCTGCCGTGTTGAAAAAATAGTCAACGGCGTTGCAAACGATAACTTCGGTCTTCTCGTTGACATCGGCAACTTCATGTGTGCCGACGAAGACCCTGCTTATGCAGTAGGTGTTGTGGCTCCCTGTGCATTCCATGTCCATGCAAAGGACTTCACAAAGAAGAGCGGCAACGGACCTCTTTTCTGTGACGGCTTCTTTAAAACAAGAGGCGGCACTTATCTCAAGGGTGCTATCGTAGGTCACGGTGATGTCCCCGTTTATCAGTGTCTGCAGACACTTATCGGCACAGGCTATGACGGCTATATCACAGTTGAGTTTGAAGGTCTTGAGGACCAGAAGCTCGGCACACAGTACGGTCTTAACACACTTAAAAAGATGTGTGAATCAATCGCTTAAACTGCCCTTTGCGGTTTATTAATAAAGTATTTAATTTATAAGGAGTGTTTCTCTTATGACAAAAAAAATAATCGCTATCATCATGAGTATTCTTCTTTCATTTGCTCTCATGACAACTGTTCTTGCAGACAGTGGCAGTGTAGCTGTAATTGATGAGCCTGTTTCAGGTGAAGATGTACCCGAAGCAACAACAGCAGCTCCCACAACGGCAGCTCCCACAACTGAAGCACCTGCAGAGGATGAAGGCGGCTTTGAGCTTAATTTCAGCGACATCATGTCTTCAGACATCATGCAGCAGATCATGGCAAATGAACATGTTATCGACATTACAAACATCGTAATCGAGCTTGTTGCAAAGTACAACCCCGACTCTCTCAAGCAGATGGGTCAGGAAGAAGCTCAGAAGCTTATCCAGAGCATGGTTGACACAATCGGCGGAACAATCACTCAGATGTTCGGCAACCTTGACCTTGTATTTGTTTACGATCCCCTCAAGGTTATGGGCAACCTCTTTGACCTTGACACAGACCAGCTTACAACAAAGAATCCCGATGATGCAGAGCACCCCGACGAGCTTGAGCTTCCCTTCGGCGATGCAGACGGTGACGGCAGAATCACAGCAGCAGACGCAAGAGCTGTTCTCCGCAGAGCTGCAAGAATCATCACCTTTACAGCAGAACAGGATGCACGTGCAGACGTTGACAAGGACGGCAAAATCACTGCAAACGATGCAAGAATCCTCCTGAGAGTTTCTGCAGGTCTTGAAACTCTCGAAGCTTAATTTTTGACAGAGAAACAAAAAATAAATAAAAATCACCGCAAAAAATCTTGCGGTGGTTTTGTGGTGTAAAAAAGAGGCGTTCAGCCTCTTTTTTATTTGTGGCATTATTCACTGTTATGCATATTATGTAACGAGGGCTGTCCTCAAATACATCAAAAGGAGTATAGGAAATGGATAACACAATGAATAAATGCTGCACAAAAGAAACTGCAGATTGCGATATGACACAGTTACCCGCTGTCATCACAACGACAATGGCGTATGTTCCCTTTCAGCTTGACCTGTCTTATTATGACTCTGCGAATGCTCTTCGCAGAGGAACTCTTTTCTGTGACCTTGACAAGCCTTTCAGAGGAAGATGCGTATGCTGACTGAGAAAGCAAAGCTTATGAACATGCTCAGTGCAGAGCAGTTTGCCGCATGGGAGCTTCATCTTTATCTTGATACACACCCCTGTGACAAAAATGCCGTGAGAATGCATGAAAAGCACAGCGCACGGGCAAAGGAGCTCAGGGAAGAATATGAGAAGAAATACGGTCCCCTTACAACAAGAACAGGAGAGGGCTGCGAATGGGTAAAGGCACCCTGGCCCTGGGAGAAAGGTGAATAAGCATGTGGATTTATGAGAAGAAATTACAGTACCCCGTAAAAATCAAGAACCCCAACCCCGCTTATGCAAAAATCATTATGGATCAGTACGGCGGTCCCGACGGTGAGCTCGGAGCATCTCTCAGATATCTTTCACAGAGATATTCCATGCCCTGTAACGAGCTCAAGGGCTTGCTCACGGACATAGGAACCGAGGAGCTTGCCCATTTCGAGATGATCGGTGCAATGATTTATCAGCTCACACGGAATCTTTCCTGCGAGGAAATCAGGAAGCAGGGCTTTGATGCATACTTCGTGACACATACAACAGGTGTCTATGCTGCCGCTTCCTCAGGCACACCCTGGACTGCATCCTACATTCAGACAAAGGGCGATGTCCTTGCCGACCTTCATGAAGACCTTGCAGCAGAGCAGAAGGCAAGAGTCACATATGACAATATTCTCAGACTCATTGATGACCCTGATATTCTCGACCCCATAAAATTCCTCAGGGAAAGGGAAATCGTTCATTATCAGCGCTTCGGCGAAGGTCTCAGAATCGCAACCGATACACTTGACAGCAAAAACTACTACCTCTACAACCCATCATTCGATAAGCCTGTCAAATAACAGGAACACACGGTCTCTCCGTCGCTGTGACGGAGAGATTTTTTTCGGATTCAAAGATTTTCAATTTCTGTTCCATTGTAATAGTGTTTAATGATTTCATCGTATGTTTTTCCGTTCTTCGCCATGGCGTTTGCTCCGTTCTGGCTCATTCCCACGCCGTGGCCGTAGCCCGAAACGGTGAAAACATATTCCCCGTCGGAGTATTCCGCACTGAATACGGGGCTTCTCAGCGAAAGCAGTTCACGAAGACTGTTGCCCGTCATTTTTTCACCGCAGAAGGACGCCTCAAGCACTGTTCCCGAGTCGGAAACAGATAGTATTTCAATCAGCTCATCGTCTTCTGCATCTGTTTTCTTTTTGCCGTAAATTTCCCTGAGCTCCTCGGCTGTCAGGGTGACGGTTGATGTGTAACGGGCAGAGTTTTTATCCCATTTGCTGTCCGTGCTCTGCAGATATGGTATGTCTTTTCCCCAGATAGTTTTTGCCGACTCGGTTTTTCCTGAGCTTATGGCGTGGTATGCAGCCATTATGGGCTTTCCCTCATATGTTATGGTTTTGTCCAGAACCTCATCGACGGCATTTTCGATTCTTTTCCGGTAGGATTCATAGGCGTCACCCCATTTTTCCTGCATCTGCTCATCTGTCATATAGCCCTGATGTGTACTGCTGTCATCGGTGATATCGGCATTATTGCTTCCTTTTCCGTTTGTCCTGATGTAACGGGTGTAGGTCACTGCAACGAGAGCCTGAGCCTTCAGTGCCTCCTCCTCATATGAAGCAGGCATTTCTGCAGCGACAACACCGATGATGTATTCTCTCAGAGAAAGCTTTTCCGTCTCATTGTCCTGTGTCATGAATACACTTATGGTGTCGGCGTCATGACTGTTTTCTTCACTTATCGGTTCCTCATTGTATACGGCAGAGGCTTCTTCTGTTGTGTTTTCTCTGCCTGTTTCATGGATTTTTCCCGTTATAAGTGTCACAGTGGGAGTGACAAGCATGATAATTGCCACAATGAGGCATAAAACGGCGTACTGTTTCATTATTATTCATCCTTTACCAAAAATTAATCCGCTATATTATTGACTTTATTTCAAAAACATTATACAATAATGTGTAATGCTATATAATAAATAAAAACAGAGGTGAGTCTTATGAGTGCCACAATTATTCAGAATGAAGCTATTTCATTATTATGCGAAGGCCTCAGGGATAATAACTATATAAATATATCCGACTATACAAAATACGGGGTAAAAAGAGGACTGAGAAATGCCGACGGTACAGGCGTTATGGCAGGTCTTACAAAGATATGCTCCGTTGAAGGCTATTACATTGATGACGGTGAAAAGGTTCCCAAATACGGTAATCTCTATTACAGAGGCTATAATATAAACGACCTCGTTGCAGGCTGCTCGGCAGAAAACCGTTTCGGCTTTGAAGAGGTTATCTGGGTTCTCCTTTTCGGTACACTTCCCACAGCAAGCCAGCTTGAAAGATTCAACGGTGTCCTTTCACAGATGCGTGAGCTTCCCGACAATTTCACGGAAGACATGATTATGAAAGCACCTTCTCCCAACATTATGAACAAGATTGCCCGTGGTGTTCTTGCTCTTTATTCATACGACGATAATCCCGACGACAATTCAATTGAGAATGTTCTCAATCAGTCACTCAGGCTTATAGCTCAGCTTCCGTCAATCATGGCGTATGCATATCAGGTCAAACGCCGTCATTACTATCATAAGAGTATGTATATCCATCCACCCAAGGCAACACATCACACGGCTGAGGTTATACTTAACTCTATCCGTTCAGACAAGACCTTCACTGATGCAGAGGCAAAGCTTCTTGACGTGTGTCTTATGCTTCATGCCGAACACGGCGGCGGTAACAACTCAACCTTTGCCACAAGAGTCCTTTCTTCATCGGGAACAGATACATACGCTGCAATCGCTGCAGGTATAGGCTCGCTCAAGGGTCCCAAGCACGGCGGTGCAAATCACAAGGTTGCAGAAATGATTGAAAGCTTCAGGGAAGGCTGTACAGACATCACTGACGAAAATCAGGTTGCCGACCATCTCAGAAAGATAATGAGAAAGGAAGCAGGCGACCGTTCGGGACTTGTATACGGTATGGGTCATGCAGTCTATACACTTTCAGACCCCAGAGCAGTTATCCTCAAGGACAGGGCTTCAGAATTTGCAATGGGAACAGAGTTTGAAAATGAATTCAGACTTCTCAATCACATCGAAAAGCTCACTCCCGAGCTCTTTACGGATGTAACAGGCAAGTCAAAGACAATCTGTGCAAACGTTGACCTTTACTCGGGACTTGTTTACAAGATGCTCCGTATTCCCGAGGATCTTTATACTCCTTTATTTGCGACAGCCAGAATGGCAGGCTGGTGTGCACACAGAATAGAAGAGCTTTTCACAGGCAGCAGAATTATCCGTCCTGCTTACAAGAGCCTTTCTTCTCATACTGAGTATACACCCATAGCCGACAGGGCAGAATAATATCTGACGAAAGGAAGTAATTTCTTTGAAAATAAAAAATTCAGTTCAGTCAATCAGTGCAGACATTTCCGTTGTGCTGATGTGTGTCGGAATTCTTGTTGCATGTCCCATGAGAATTTTCCAGATGCTTAAAAATGTTGACCCTGCAACAGGCTTTTACATTAACTATGATTCAGCGATGATTATCATTCTTTATGCAGTACTTGCCCTTGTTGCAGTGCTTATACTTGTGCTTTCATACCTCAGCGGAAGAATACCTGCATCGATTGCTCCCAAGGGCAGACAGGTGCCTCTTGCAATCACATCTCTTGTATTTGCACTCACACTTTTCTATGATTCGGTTTCAAAGTATTTTGTGGGAACACAGGAAACAGCAACAATCATCCAGAACACAGGTTCAACCTCGATGATTCATCACTTCCGTTCACTGGCTGCTGTTCTTGCAGGACTTTATCTGATAGTTCTTTTCATTTCCTATATTTCAGGCAATGAGCTTTATAAAAAAGTGAAAATTCTTTCACTCATGCCTCTTTTCTGGACACTTGCAAGAATTCTTGAGAGAATCACTGTTGTTATCAGCATCGTCAGAGTGTCAGAGCTTCTTTTTGAAATCTGTGCACTTGTTTTCCTTATGATGTTCTTCATGTCCTTTGCAAGAGTTATGTCAGATGTCAACAGCAAGGGCTCAATGTGGAGCGTAATCGCATGCGGCAGTGTTGCAGCGATGTTCATTATGACCTTTGCAGTACCCAGACTCATGCTTACTCTTACAGGCAATCAGGAGAGTCTTGTTGCGGGCTTCCCCCTTAACTGGGCAGACCTCGGTGCTGTACTGTTCGTTCTCACATTTGTTGTGACTTCTCTCAGAAAGGGCTACAGCGTTGAGGATGTTGAAAAAATGAATGCTGAAATTGAAGCAGCAAAGGCAACTGAGGAAAAGATTCAGCAGGCTGTTTCAAGCGTTCAGACAATAGCAGAAACAGGTGTTGTTTCACAGAACGGCGACGTACATTTTTCATCACAGTCAGCCGTAAAAGACGAAGAAAAAACAGAAAACTGATAAGAACGGGGGATAAAGCATGAATGTATTTCTGCAGAACATGGGTACGGCAGGCTCGCAGGTTATCATACTCTATGTGATGGTAGCCGTCGGTTTTGCAGCTGATAAATTCGGTTTTTTCACTGAAAGCACTGCAAGGAAATCAAACGACCTGCTGTTTTATGTGGTTACCCCCTGCGTTATTATAAATTCATTCCTTACAACTACTTTTTCAAAAGAGACAATCGGCGGTTTCCTTTTTGCGATGCTTTGTTCGGTTGTTGCCCACGGACTGGGCATTCTTCTTGCATCACCCCTTTTCAATAAAAAGGGTGACAGGAACAGCTCTGTTTACAAATATGCATGTATATACGGCAATGTGGGATATATGGCACTTCCCCTTGCAAATGCAGTTCTCGGCGAAACGGGTGTTTTCTACTGCTCAGGTGCCGTGATTGTGTTCAATACCCTTTGCTTTACCCACGGAATATGGCTCATGAACAAGGGCAATAATGTGAAATTCAGTGTTAAGTCACTTGTTCTTAATCCCGGTGTGATTTCTGTCGTTATAGGACTTCCGTTTTTCATTTTCTCTCTGGAGCTTCCCGAGGTTATCGGTCAGCCCGTTGAAATGATTGCAAGCATGAACACACCTCTTGCCATGCTGATTTTCGGCACATATCTTGCAAATACAGACCTTAAGACAATGTTTAAGGTCAAGGAACAGTATCTTATCATGCTCGTCAGACTCATTGCAGTGCCTCTTCTTGTTTTCGGCTTCTGCAGACTGCTGAAATTCCCCGAGCTTCTGACAACAGCATGTATAATCTCAGCTTCTGCACCCTCTGCGGCAAATACAGTCATGTTCGCTGCAAAATACGACAAGGACACAGCACTTGCATCAAAAATAGTTGCCCTTGTCAGCTTTGCCTCTGTTATAACTCTGCCGCTGATGATTGCGATAACAAAGCAGTAATTTATCGCTGAGCGATAAATTACTGCAGTGATATATTTTCCTGCGGAAAATGTTATATATCCGTCTGTGACGGATGTGATATATTTGCTTCGCAAATGTGATATAATTTGCCTTCGGCAAATTGTTTCGGAAGCC
>JAFUIY010000071.1 GCA_017473925.1 Clostridia bacterium
AGCACAGATTTCATACGGACTGGCCGTGTTTGATGTCGTGATTGCCGATGTTGCTACAATCAGAATAATTTTCGGTCTGAAATTCAGTCCGATTGAGAGATTTGCACAGGTCTGTCCCGAGCCAGTAAATGTTCCCGAATCGGACTGTGTACAATGGTTTATAACATCAGCGAGGTTGATATATCCGTCTGGAACAGGTACATTGACATTTAATGTTTTACCTTTTGATATATCCATATTGCTGACATTCTCAACAATATTAATTATTTCTGTCGGAAGAATATAACCACTCCGGACTTTATTTATCGCATCATCAAGCTGTGCTCCGGTATAGTCGAGATAATATTCACTCATGTAAGCACCTCCGAAATAAAACTGTTTATAATATCACCTGTATAAGCACTGGTGTACATATCATCAGTTCCGCTTCCGTCTCTTTTTGCGAAAACAGAAGCTCCTTCAGAATCAAATACCTTTTCTCCTGATGAAGTATAAAGTGCCGAACCGTCATTCCATTTACCGTCTTCAGTCTGAACAAACACGGTAATTCGGTATACACCGTCAGTCTGAATTTCAGCACTTTCAGCATCAAAAGTGTATTGTTTTACAGCTGCTGGAAGACTAACAACACCGCCTGCTGCAGAAGAATCATCACTCAGAAGACAGATTCCGATACCTTTTCCGAATGCAGCTCCGTAAGCTGTTGCTCTGGCTTCAATTGCAACAAATGACTTATCACATATTACCGTTACTGTTGCTTTAAAATGGTTACTGATTTTGTTACGGTCAATTGTAATATCAATCAAATCAGACACTCCAGCTTCCCGTCTCTGCACTTCTGACAAAGACCTTTACGATTTTTACGCCGTCACCGGGTACAACAGAGCTTATATCCTGTGCATAGAGAACAAAGCCTAAGCCCAATTCTGAACCAACCTGCTGCTCAGCACTGAGAACACCGTCCGTACAAGCAAGGTCACCGTTATCAGTTTCAATTTTTGAACCGTGTGTAACAGGGATTGCAATATTTGTTGCAGCATTATGTGCATCGTTTGCATTCTGAACAATCATAATTTTTATTGCATCAATATTTTCATCGACAGAAAAACTACCTGATGTAAGATTCATTCCATCAACAAGTGAAAGCTTTGATTTATTGACTGAAAGTCCGATTATTGACGGAAGCTTCTCATAAAGAGTGATTGTATCTGATGCCGTTGCCGATTCATTCCAGACATCATCTCTTACCTTCACATATACTGTCTTCAGATCGTCACCTGCAGAGAGTGTGACATTTTTTGATGTTTGATATGTTTCCCATGCCGCATCTGCTTCTGAAGGGACATCAGCTGTGCCCCATATTTTCATCTGATAACCGCTTGTATCGGCATCACTGCACCCGATTGTAAGTGTCACAGCCGTTGTTATCGCCTTATCAGCATCACCATTTATAAGAACCGATACCCCGGATGGTCCGATAGTATCAAGTATAATATTTACATAATTAGCCATCATTCTTCTCCTTAATTTCCGTATTTTCAATTACAAGGTAAAAATATGCTTTATTTCTCTCGTTTCGGTCATATATTTTTTTATTGCTTTGTCCATATATTTCCGAAACCTCAAGGGGATAATATTCTTTTCCTTTGTGAAGAAACATTATGTTCCCTCCTCGATGAAATAAATCAATTTTTCATTCCTTTCATCGTTTGTGAGTGAATTATATTCCTCTCGTGTTCCGAACCACCATTCACGGTATGAAGGATGCTTCTTTGCATTCTCAACAAGCTCCTGAAACATTTTTTCATACTTATCACAAAGCTCATATATAAGATGAAGATTATTCAGATTGCATAAGAGAACCCATTCACCTTTTTCGCAACGGTATATATCAAGATTATCATCATCAAAACAAAAATCGCCGCTTTTATAAGATTCAAGCTCTTCAGGTGAACCGAGATACCAGGTTGCACCGTCAATTCCTCTTTTATATGTCTCAGCTTGCACATTACTCTGTTTTACACTGACATTAACACTCTGCATTATTTATTAATCCTTTCTGTTATAATCAATGTATTTACTCTGTTACCGTCTTTGTCCGTTGCAGGAGAAATTATTGTTTCAACTCCTGATGAACTGACAATACCGATTTCAAAATAATATGAACCGCAATCAAGAGAAGTTGTGTCAACCTTAAATGTCACGGTATCTGATTTCACAGCAATGCAAGGAACATCATCACTCAGGCTCTTCGATACATTGAATGAATATCTTTCGCCTTCAGAGAGTTCATATACTTCCCCGTCAACAATATGATTGACATAAAATGAAAGTACATTGCCTTTAACGGTTGTAAGCAGGTTCATTGAAACACCGCCTTTCTGACTTTCTGAAAAAATGATAACAAAAAAAGAGAGAGGTATTAAAAACCTCTCCCTTAATATTTAGTGCCACGGTGCCTGATAAAGCGTACTCTCAGACCAGTTGTTCTGGAAGTAAAGAAGATCCTTCTGTTTGCTTGTCAGAGGAAGTGCATCAATCACCTTCAATATCTGCTCCTTCTTGCTTCCTGAAATTGTCTTGCCGTTATCATCCTTTATCCCCTTGCAGGCTTTCTGATTAACATAATACTCATAATAAATATCAACACTTATACCGCCTGATTCAATTTCCTTGTAATATTTGATTACAGTTTCTTCAGCAAGGTCATAATCGGGATATTCTGTTCTGAAATCCCAGTATTTCAATTTATTATCAGCCTCTGTTTCTGACATACCGCAATACTTCACAAGAATATTCTTGGCTTCTGAATATTCGATTTCCCCGGCATCAAATGCATCACGGATGTTGTCTCTCAACGAACTCACAAGAGATTTTTCAGCATCCTCCTGTGTTTTACCGTTTGCGACATCAGTGTCAACAAGGTCCTTGCCGACAATATCGGCTGTTTTTCCGTCACCGCCGATAATGGCATCAAAGTAATCCGAATCCTCAAATATACTTTTTTTCTTTTCTTCATCCTCAGTCTCAGGCTCCTCATCAGTTTCAAGAGAGTTTATTACTGATTTTATTGCTGTAACAATATTATCCTGTGAGAAATTACCCTCTGCAATAATTTCTTTGGCAAGCCTCATATATTCTGCAGTATTACCTTCCATTCTTGCAACAGCTGCATCATATATTCTCGAATCATATTTTTTGAGACCTTCTCTGATTGCTGTATTATAACCGGATTCAGTTTCATACATTGCTTTCAGTCGTTCGGCATATTCTGTATCCCCGGAAACAATTGCATTGTATAAAAGACCAGCTTTTGGAGTGCTGTTAAGCAAGATTTCTCTGTTGAGTCTTTCACCCAAAGCATTCCATGACATGTCTTTCTTGTTTATAATATTTGAATAAATATTATAAAGAGCTTTTGCATCTTTTACAATGTTTGTTGCCGGAATTCCTAAAGGTAGAAGAAGTGATGCAACAATTCCGATAGCCTTTTCAAATGTTGTCTTTTTATCACTCTCAAGAGCTTTTATTGAATTAACAATATCGGAAATAACCGACATATCCATTCTTTCTACATCATAGCCTTTGAATATTGAAACAACATCACGCAAAAACGGTATTGAAGAAACGAGAATACCATCAGATAAAAAGCTCGATATAACATCACTGATATATTTTTCAGAATAACTGAATTCTTCATCATCGTCTCTGGCGGCTGTAACTACGGCTTTAAGTAAAGCATTTACAAATATAGAAGCATATACGGCCCCCACGACTGCGGCAGCGTATTTTTTATTTCCTCTCTTGCCCTGAACAAATACAGCATCAAACAACATGTTAATTTGTGTTGTCGGTTCGGCCATAAATGAAGTAACCATTTTCACAGCAGAATCCTTACTTCTCATAAGACCTGAACGGGAGAAAACAGAGTCATAAACCTGTGTCAGTTCAATAACTTCGGTAAATCTCTTACCTGCAGCATTCAGAAGTGCTTCCCCGGAGAGCTGCTGTTTTTCGGAAACTTCTTTTTTTACAGCATTCCAGATATACACCCACGAAACCTCATCGGCTTTTCCTGCAAGCATTGAGAATACATCATCTCTGTACTTACTGTCTTTTAACGAAACAAAGGCTTTGAATTTTTTTCCGAATCCTCTGTATTCCTTTTCGGTAATCCAGTCAGCAGTGCTCTTACCGAGTCCCGTATCGAAGTAACCCATTTCCTTTATACCTGCAACGGGAGCATATTTCTTAAGCTCCTCATATTCCTTGCTGACCTTAAGCCACTTTGCAGACTGAGGGAATGCATTGATGAAGTATTTGGGGTTGACATGTGCCGTTGCTCTCACTACTGCAGAAGGCTGCTGAATTACAACCGACATTGATGCAAAAACAGCATTTTTCTTTGCAACTCCGGTCAATTTATTAACAAACTCGGCACCCGTCTGACTTCTGACACCGCTGTTAAGGTCCGTAAGCAGATTTCTTACATACTGTTCTGCAAACGGGCCGTAAGCACCCTGCAATGTCGCTGTTACCGAAACAGGCCCGCTGTCTTCGGCGCCGTGAGACTCATAATTAAATACCTTTGTAAAATCTTCAATAGGCAACACAAATGAATGATACATAGCCATATCCTGAACATGATTACTCCACACATTAGTGAAGTCATCAAGAACAATTGGATTGTTTGCCTTTGGTGTTGTAGCCTTCGAGAAACCTGCATTCTTAAGTGATGCTTCTCCTTTAACCTTTCCGTCAAAGGCTTTGTAAAATGCAGATGACTTAAGCGGGAAATAATTCTTTTCTTTAAACA
This sequence comes from Clostridia bacterium, assembly GCA_017473925.1. GTDB lineage: Bacteria > Bacillota > Clostridia > Oscillospirales > Acutalibacteraceae > UBA1081. The sequence goes on from JAFUIY010000071.1 coordinate 4,817, forward strand.
GTTTCACACCGTACATTTTCATTGAAACTTCATTACCCTTGTCGCCCATGACGTCTGAAAGGTATTTCTGCATCTCTTCAACAAATGCACGTTTGTTGTCATCAAGAATGTGATTTATCTGACCAAGAATATCTGCATTCAGCCTGTATGCAGCTCCGTCATCAACCTTATATTTGATAACCTGACCTTTTTTCTTTTCTTCAACGGTAATTGCATCACTGAAAACAAAACCGCCTCTGACAAGATGTGTTACAGCCTGTTCACCTCTTCGGCTGTATGCATAGATTGACATAATCTGTTCAAGAGTCAGTGTGAATTTCTTGCCGTCCTTTGAAGTGAATTCATAACCTTTATCAAGCTTCCATTCATCGGTTTTGTATTTATCCCTGAGCTTTGCATAAAACTCTTTTGCATGAGACACGTCACGGTAATATGTATCTTCACCCTGTCTCATAGCTGAATAACGTTCTCTGAGAACTTCGGAACCGATTAATCTGAATACATATATCGGTTTAAGCTCACTCCAGCCGAACTTCTTAAGAAACTCAAGAGCCTGAACTCTACGCTTTTTATTTCCGCCGGCGTCTCTTATCTGCCTCATTGCAATCTTACCAAGCTCCTCGGCAGTTTCCTTCTTCTCGGATGTAAAGACCTTGTTGGCATTTCTTACGGTGTGAAGCACCATTTTATATACTTCATATATGCTGTCAAGCTCATTGAGAGTCAGAAGAGAGATTTTTGCACTGCCGTTATTACCTGACACCAGCTCATTGATTTTATCATACACATTCTCATCATAGGACTGAGAGATATATGAATGCTCTGAATCCTTGATTTTGGCATATGTAACAGCAAGCTTCGAAAGAGCTTCTCCTACTGTTGCATTTTCGAGCCTTCTCTTTTCTCTTTCAAAAACATCCTCAAGACATTTATCAAGATATCTGAGTCGTTTATTTGTATTATCAATAAGGCTGTTAAGGTTCTCACGCTGCCGCATAACATCCTCTGTCAGTTCTTTCTCCTGCAGAAGTGCATATGCCCTGGAATAATCATCTCTTTTTTTAAGAAGAATATCATATTCATCAAGCCATTGTGCCTCTTTCTTTGTAAACGAAGTAACACCGGCACGGATAATATCCTCATTCGAGGGAATATCACTGAAAAGAAGCTCCGCTGTTGTAAGTGCTGTCTGAACTGTTTCCTGAAGGTCATCCTTGACGTTCTTATCCTTTGAACCTCTGTTCAGATATTTATCAAGGTCCTTTATGACATTACGGATTTTCTTCTTGACATAGGCTTTTTTTCTGACTTCAGAAGACTTTTCACGGGCATTGATATAATACTCCTTCTGCCATTCAAGGCGTCTGTCTCTGTCTGCATTCAGCTTCTGCTTTGCCCTTTCAAGATTCCTGTCATATTCCTTACGGATATTTTCTATCTCTTTTTTCTTCTTATCAGCAAATGTCTCAAGCTTGTCAGTCTTACTGTACGCATTGAACACGTCAAAAGCAAAACCGACAGCTGCATCATCTTCCGTTGCATAACCCATTTCATTTACAGGGTTATACACAGTCGGCTGAATCTTTTCCCAGAACTCAATCAGCCTCATCGGCTGTTCATATTCATTGTCTTCGATGCTGAAGAAATTCGGGTATTCATTTGCAAGCTCTGAATATATCTGACTCAGGAACGGTGCATCGGGATGTGTGGCACGGCTGACATATCGCATTCTGCCGAAGGTCTTTTTCACAAACTGACCGTCATAATTTTCATTCAGCTGCTTGAGAACCTGTTCGGGAAGTGTGAATTCCATATTACGGACCCACTTACGGCAATCCTCGTAATCCTCATAAAGACTGTTATCAACTGCTGATGAACGGGCAACTACCCTTTTACCGATAGTTGCAAGGTAATTCATAAGATAATCATAATCACCTGTTTCATCATAATGATTGAAGATGTTATATATCTGTCTTGCAAGCAATTCACGGTCATAGTCAGAGCTGTACTGCTCTGTCAGCTGTCTTGCAATAAGCCTTGTATTGTCGAGAGACAGCATTCTGCCACGGGTAAGCTTCATTTCCTTTTTAAGAAGAGTGTTTGCAACCCTCAGATTGTCATTTTCTTGAATCAGCTTCTCCTTGACTTCCCCTGCCTGCGCCGTTTCCTGAAGGCTGAGTTTTATATTGACATTATCGTTTTGCTGTGATATACTTTCATTAACACCGAAAGTTGTGAGGGCTGGGTCAGAAATATTTCTTTCTGATGCTTCCTTACTTTCGGTGTTATTTTTTATATCAACCGAATGCACCCAGAATTTATTCTTTTCAACTGATTTCCTTATTGCAACCTTGACTGTAATTTCGTTATCATTTATTGATACAACACTTTCAAGGTAAGCATATTTGACAGAACTGTTTTTATTGTGATTATTTTCTACATCATCAGCTATTATTTTACCCTTTTCGATAATTTCAGGCAGATGACGTATTGTCGCAAGTTTTGCTATCTTTAATGCTTTACTATGCCTTGCATAATTATCAGCATTAAATGTTTCGTTAATTCCGCTTTTATTTATCTCAACAAGCATTCCGGAAGATTTATTTTCAATAGTTCTGCTCTTGCCGTTTTTATCCGAGAAAAATCCTTCTGCCAAAAGTGTATTATAAACTTGTTGCTGCACATGAATATAATCACCTTTCTTTTCTATACCAAAAGAATCAAAAATAGTTTCATCAGATGAATAATTAATACTACTTTTTGCAAAAACCACATCAGTCCTGTCTATATCAGGACGGGTGTTTTTTCTTTTTTCAGCATCATATCCGAGTCTTTTTGAAACATCACGAGCTTCAATCTCACCTGCTGTTCGAACATAGTCAGGATTGCGAGAGTCTGCACCTCCTGAGAATCCTTCTATATCCTGTATTGCATGCTGAATTTCATGCATCAGAGTATTCCTGATTGCAGATTCATCAGATGCCTGCAAAGAATTAAGTATGATTTCTTTTCTCTGTGAATTATACGAACCGTAATATCCTCTCGGCATATCAGACCTGATTGTGACTTTGAGATTTTTGAGCTCAGGATATGCTTTAAACAACTCATTATGTTTTACATAATCACCGAGAGTTGTGGGTCTTAACTTTACCCCTTCAAGAGATTTCTTTAATGACTGAAACTCACTGTTTTCTTCATCAGAAATTTCACCGAAAAAGAATTTATCTGCAAGTTCCTGATATCGGAGAACATCGGGATTTGTGAAGAATCCTTTACGACTGAATTCCATTTTGCTGTCATCAATCTCAAAACGCCACTTATTATCATAACCACGGAACCATCCTGTCTGCTGTCTGATTTCCTCTGAAGAAAGCCCCTCAGATTCAAGCCTGATTGCTTCATCAAGCCTTGTATAATTCGCAGCCTTGGCCTTTCCTCCAGCAAAGCTGAAACGGATGTCGGGATTGTCTTCATCAAATCTTTTACTCAACGGTATCAGAATACCTTTATCATTATAAGTGACTTCATTTAACTTGACATTATTTTCGGTATTTTTATATACCTCATTGCTATTTCCGTTATCATAGCCGAATTCATGAATACTATTACCGTCAGTAAAAAGGTATTTTGCTGGAACTTTGTTTTCAATGATTCGGTAATCATCATCAAACATTCTCCAACCGTGTTCCTCTGCATACTCTTTATCAATCGAAACCCAATCACCGTTACGCACCCTTGTATCTTTAATGTTGTCTGGAACTGCACGATAAATCGATATCAGCGTCTCGGGAGATTTCCTTGCTTTTCTTATCGCATTAATTGCTTTCTGGTCATAACTTCTGCCGTCACCGTAGTAATATGCTGCCTTTGGTGAATATATAGAGCCGTCGCCTCCGTAACATTTGTCAATATCTGTAATACAAACATCATATTTTGCATTAGGTGCTTTATGATCCATTCGCCATGAAGTATCAGCATCATATCCTTTTTCTGATGCTTTTCTTGAAAGGATATCACTTACATCTTCATCACG
>JAFUIY010000072.1 GCA_017473925.1 Clostridia bacterium
CACTTACCTGAGTTTTCAAAGCCTGAATCAGGAGTTTTTGCGACACCGTCTGTGTACTTTACTGCACTTGTCACATCATCCTCATAGTAAACAACTGTTGCAGGGAATACTGTAATTGAACCGACAAGCACCTTATCACCGACTGTAACATGGTAATAGGCAATCTCCTTGCCGTTCATAACTGCAGTGGGAACATATTCAACGGCAGTACCGTTTACTGTAAATGTACCGTATGAGCCCTTTACAGATGAGCCTGCTGTCTTGCCGTCTATGCTTACACCTGAGATGCTGTAAGGAGTACCGTCATTCTTGAGAATTGTGTCATTTTCAAGAGGAGTAAAGACAGCCTTCATACCGAAGTCAAGGACATATGCATCTGATACAAGAACATCAGAAGTGATTTCCCACTCAGAATGAAGATTGACAGTTGTATTTCCGGTCATTACGCTTGCTTCTGTGTACTTATTGCCGTTAGCATCATACCAGCCAAGGAAGTTGTAACCGGTTCTCTTTGGTGTTGGAAGTGTGCCGAATGTTTCATCTACTGCAACATATTTATTGACAGGTGAAACATCTATGTTATTTCCGTTATATTCATATACGCGGATATTATCAAAGTTTACAGTGTTATTAGAACCGTTTGAGTCAACACGGATCTGAGCCTTTACAACTTCTGACTTATTGGGAGCTGTAAATATTGCGTTATCTGCCGTTATTCCGGTAGAACCATTTGATGAATATCTGTTTGTCGGTCCATCAGCAAAATCAACCAAGCCACCGGACGCATTACAGAAGAAAATGTAAACATCCCAGTTGTTGCCTACAAAGTCGATATCAATCTTATACTGCTTTCCGGGCTCTACAGTGAAAAACGGAGATGATGATGTTGATTCACCTGCACCATCATTTGATGTTATTGTAAAGCCTGTGTCTGTCACATCTGAAACAGTGCCGTTACCTGCAGACTTATTCCATGCCTTAAAATCAATAAGGTTGTCAAATGTTACATTTACTCTTTCTTTTTCCTTCCAGACAGAGAAAAGATGCCAGTTCTGATCAACAACAAATGCATCGTCAAAGCCCTTCATATTGAAGTCTCCGACCATATCGCCGTCTGTATCAGCCATCCATGTCTCAAAAACATAACCGGGTCTTTCGGGAATATATTCAAACACATCACCGATACCCATTTCTGTGGGATAGTAACGTCTGTACTCACGGTTAGTAATGTTTTTTGCATGGTCAAGGAAAACATCAGCCTTATAAACAGCAATATTTGAGTATGTTAATGTTGAACCAATCTGAACATTATCAAAACGTAATGTAAGTTCTTCTGAAGCACAAGTATTAATTCTGAAATATTGAGTTCCAAGTGCATATTTTGTAATACTTCCTGATTCCTGTGCTGCCATATTCTTACCGTTTTCATCTGTTCCGTTAGTGGGCATATATGCGCATACATTCGGTTTGCCGCCATCATTACTTGCTGAAGTATATTCAATGATATACTCTGTATTTTTTTCAACAGGTATTTTGTACAAGTTACCATTATCAAAATGAAGATTTGTTCTTGCACAGTACTGATAAAACAATTTGTTAGCAGTATCCGAATAGTTTTTATTATCAGCATCCCAGGTAATTGTAATTGTTCCGTTTTCAGCGTCAGCGAGAATACCTTCCTTAGAAACTAACCTTTCTGAATGCGCACCTCTTGAACCATCATCATTTAATTGATATATATCACCATACCACAACTGGTTACAGGATGATTTTGCCCAGTCTGAGAATGAGAAAATACTGTCGTAAACAACATTGTAGCCTGCTTTGATCCACTTACCGTAAACAATAGTTGTGGGATTGTTGAGCTGATATACATTGTCTACCTTCATACCGCTCTTTGTATACCAGCCGTCAAATGTATAACCGGGTGCAGGATTTGGATAACAAAGAACCTTGTCATTACCGGGATAAAAGCCGAGACGGGCATCAGCAGTTGTTACTGCAAATGTATCAAATGATTCTTTTGAGTAAACACCGATCTGAGAGAATATGGCTTTACCCTTAGCATTACAGTCAAAACGGAGCTCAATATATGCTGTAGTCGCATTTACTGTAAATTCCTTTGAGAATGTACCGTTTGTACCTGCAACAGGTGTGTCACCATATGAACCGGTAAGGTTACCGTTTATGTCATATTTGAATATATGAATTTCGCCCTCAACACCGGATACAGTAAATTCAACAACATAAGTTCTGTTGCCCTTAACGGGAATACAATAACAATCCCATGTTCCGTCACGGTTGGTGCCGCCTGAAGTGCTTGTTACAGCTTCACCTGTATTAGAGTTATTAATCGTAATCGTACCGTTAGCAGAATCAGCAGAAAGTGTAGCACCGCCTGAAACACCGTTTCCGTTATTATAGCTCAATGAGTCCATCCAGCCATTAAGTGAGAAAAGGTTTTCATATCTTACGCCGCTTGCCTGATATTCAATTCTGACACCGCAGACTGAACATTCTTTGTACTGAACACCGTTCTCTGTGAATATTGCACCGAATGTGTGAGCAAGAGGAGCGATAACTTCCTGTTTTTCAAGAATTTCACCACAGATTACGCAGTATGAACCTGCTGTAAGACCTGCAACTGCACAGGTTGCTTCACGGGCTTCAAACTCTGAAGGCTGATGACCGTAATTACCTGATGCTTTTTCTCTTGCAATTTCAGCCATAACACCTTCGTATGTGCCGATTGCTTCGCCGATAGCCTTACCGCAAGCCTTTGTTGCTGTTACGGGTGAAGCAGCAAAACCAAAGTTAGTGGGGTCAAGTGTTCTGATTGTATAAACGGCTGCAGCATACTTCTGTCTGAGTTCTGCACAAAGTTCTGAATTATTCATAACTTCATTGTAAGCAGCTTCGGTAATCTGTGAACGCAGTTCAAGAATGGGTCTGAAGTCGATGACATAGATATCGTTAGCGGAAGTAATATTAGCAGTATGCGTTGATGCTTCTGAACCGCTTTGTTTGTAGTTACCGTTTATCTGCCAGGTAAGATTGAACTTTTTATAGTAGCTATTACCGAAATCAATTTTATCTTCATTGACCTTCAATGGTGCGGCATAATGAGCATTACGATTTGCATCATTAACACCAAGCTCTGACCAACTGGTAGTTGTCGAATTTCTGCCTATATAGCCGTCTGCATGCGATACTATACATTCATAGTAGTCACCGTTTCTGTACCAACCTGCCCAGTTCTGGGAAATCTCAAGCTCACCAAGGTCGGCAGTACTTCCCGGACCGCTCGTAGGATAAACATTATAAAAGCCTTTTTGCGATCTGTTTTTTGTCTCACAATAGTAACCGAATGAAACAGGCATAATTGCATCATTTATACCGTCAAGAAGCAATACTGTCGTTTCAGGATAATACATAGCAACCCACAAGTCAGAAATTTTTTTGCATACAGCCGAGTCACTACTCATATTATTACCTTCATAGTTTTTAACTGTATTGGATGTATAAAGAATGTTGCTGAAATGCTGTGAAGCATTGGGAAGAGACTGCATACGGGCAGCATCAGTATTCTGGAAAGTGGGAACTACAGAAGTGATACCTGTATATGTATTTTCACTTACCCAACCGAGATTCTCTTTATAATCGTCATTCATTGACTGTGCATCGTAATATGACATGGAGCAGTCATAGATGCAAAGGTTCTGTATTCTGCCTTTGAAGAGGGGGTCAGCATCCCAGCCTGAACGGCCGATACGCATTGTAGCATTTGAGCCGAGAGCCTTATACCATGAGTCATCAAGCTTTACGCCTGTGAAACGGTTTCTTGAAATAACAAGCTCACCGTCAACATAAACCATTACGTTACCTGTAGCATAGCTGATGATATATTCGTGGAAGCATTCATCATCTCGGTTAGCTCTGTCCTTATCGTTGAGCCAGTCATTACCGCTGTCAGCGGGACCGTTGTAGTTACCGAGGTAAGAACCGTTACCGCCGCCACCGGGTGAGAAATGAGTATAATGCTCGGTTCCTGTTCTTGAGCCGAAAACATCGGCAATTTCATAAATACGGTCATTATTTTCATTATTGACCGACTCATTCGGCTGAAGCATAGCGCTGAAGGTGATTGTGAAACCGTCTTCATAATTCAGACCGTTTGTTTTAAGGAACAGCGAGTCAAAGTCAACCTCTGCCCAGCCGCCGCTTTCAGAGTCAAAATCTGCATAGTAACCGATTGAGGGGTCATCAACCATTGTGATACCTGTTGATGAAGCAAGGTTGGGCTGGCCGACAACAGCATTCCAGAGAACATCAGCTGTTGTAAAGTACTTTGCAACAAGGTGGTCTTCAAGAACCTCTGTTTCGGGATATGAAGATGAAGTAATGTTATAAGAGTTATTGAGAAGTCTTGTATACTCAGCCTCTGTGATTTTTACAACAGAGCCGTGACGGGGTGAAAGAGAGTTGATGTTGTGCTGAGAAACATCAGGATATGACCATGAAGTGAAATCATAACCGTTTGACTTTGCAATATGGAAATAAGCCTCTGCTTCACCTAATGCATTTGTATGCTCGAATTCGTCAACATACATAATAAGGTTACCGTCATTGTCAAAGAATGAGTTACAGCCTTCAAGAGAAACATTATAGTTGGGGAAAACTGAGAAACCGCAGTTTGGCCACTTTGTGTCGCCGGGGTTTGTAAAGGGACCTGTGGGGGTGTCACCTACATAATAATGAATAGTCTTGAGTGAAGTACCTTTATTTGTTGTACCAAGCTCATTAGCGTTACACTCTGTCTTATAGAACAGATAATACTTACCGTCACCGGGGTTGTGAATAATATCAGCATCAATAACGCCATAGCCGTTATCTGTACCGTTACCTGTTCCGTTACCGAGGATATAGTCAAACTCGTAATATGCATCAGGGTTCATAAGGTCTGTTGTTTTGAGGTAAACGATATCAAACCAGCTTGTTGCATTACAAGCAAGTGTGAAGTAAACAACATATGCACTGCCGTCCCAGAGAACCTGAGGAGCCCATACTGCAGACATATTTCTTGTATCACCGATAAGATGTGCCATTTTGCTGACATCGATAAATGTTTCATCGTACCAGTTAACAAGGTCCTTTGAACGCCATATAATAAATGACTGTGAGTTATTACTGTAAGTTCCGCCGCCGTCTGTAAAGTCAAGGTCGGTTGCAAGAATGTAGTAATAATTATCCTGCTCATTGTACCATATGTAAGGGTCACGGACGTTACCTACACCCTTTGACGGAATAATAACAGGTTCGTTGTTACGAAGAGCTGTGTAGTTATAGCCGTCAGTTGATACAGCAAGATGAATGGTCTGACCTTCTTTGCTTGTGCCTGTGAAGTAAGCAAAGAGATAATGGTCTTTAAGTGTTGATGCAGCAGCATCAGCCATCATCTGTGCAGGCTCAAACCATACCCAGCATGACAGTACCATAAGAACTGCCATAAATGCTGAAAAGCTTCTTTTGAGAAAATTCGTTTTCATTGACATTTCATCTCCATTTAGTCAATTATTCTGAATTCGCGGAGTTTAGTGATAAACGCCGAAACATCTCTTTCTGCTGTTTCCTTGTCAATCTCGTATTCTCCGAGAAGTTTCGTTACGATGTAATTTTCGTCCGGTGCATCGGGAAGTAAACCCCAGATAAACGCCGCTGTGTCGGTCAAGGGAAAGAGACCGTTGAATACAGTACTTGTCTTACCGACGGGGACAAGCACATGGTCGCCCATGATTTCACGGTGAACAAAATCAAAATTAACTTTCATCTGTTTCACCAACCTCTCCGAATTGTTTTACAAATTCATCTGCAATGGCCTTTACCATATCACAAATATAGTCTGGTTTGCCGTCAAACCTGCCTGTTTCCGTATAGCACATTGCAGCACATACATTGCAGACCGATTTGTGGGAGCATTGCTGACATTCAGAGGGAAGACGGATTTCTGCCGTTTTCTGCCTGATAAGCTGCCATGCATCACTGAAGCTCATGTCCTCAAGGGATACACAGGGCTCTGTCATCATTCCGCAGGGCATCATCCTGCCGTCATAGGTCAGCCAGAAGCTGCTTTTTCCTGCCCTGCAGCGCATTCCCTCGCCCTCAGCATCGGGATCACACTCGGGAGGATACAAAGACATCATTTCCTTTGCCTTTGCTCTCAGCTGCTCTTCGCTGAATGTGAGCTTCCTGCAAAGAACGGTGTTTTTTGCCGCATCAACTGCAGAGAGCCTTGCTTCATTGTCTCCCGTTTCTCCTTTTGCCCGAAGAGAGGGATACATGTAAGAGGTCGGCTTAATAATCAGGTCGTTTTCTTTTGCAAACCTGTAAATCTCCTGTGTATCAGCAACATTATATCTGTTAAAAACACAATTGAGCCTTACCGAAATTTTCATTTCCTTAAGCTTTTTTATGTTTTCAAGCACTTTTTTGAAATTCCTGCTTTCACAAAGGCTTTCGTATGTCTCCTCACTGCCTCCGTAGAGCGAAATGTTGACTCTTGCGGGAGGATAATCCTCAAAAAGACGGAATATCCGAGGGGTTATCATACTGCCGTTTGTGTTTATGGAAATCATGAAGCCCATTTTTGAAAGCTCTGTATAAAGCAGTTCAAAATCGGGTCTGAGAAGAGGCTCACCGCCTGTCAGAAGCAGAAACAGCAGACCTGCTTTTTTTGCTTCCCGTGCTATATTCAGCCATTCCTCAGCGGACAGCTCCCTGTCCTTTGAAGTGTCTGTGCAATGGACATAACACATTTTACAGTTGAAATTGCATTTTCTTGTCAGTTCAAATGTGCCTGACACAGGAATGCCCATTTTTGCACCTTTATTGTGAAGATATGTGGATATTTTCGGTTCAAGCTCACCCATCACGATACCTCCGCAGGAACAAGCTGAACAAACATTATCATGCTTGCATTCTGCCTGTAATGGGATGCCATGACCTGTTTTATCTCCCCTGCTTCAAGTCCGCCCTCAACAGTTACTCTGTAGGTGACACCGCTTGCAAGGTGAGAATTTTCATAATCTTTATAATACACAACAATATTTTCTGTAATATCGCTGTCAGAAATATTCTTTATATTGAGTATTCCGTCTGCACCGCTGAACTGAAGCTTGTCAGCGTAAACCGACGGTTCTTCTGTAAAAAATGCAACATTGTTGATTTCAAAGCCGAAGAAGCCCGTTGTCAGCTCACGGTAAGGCAATTTGTTTTCTTCTGCAACAAAGCACGCTTCACCGGGAGGAAGTGTGGATATTTTATACAGATGTACCGTTCCGTCAGAAAAATCAGCAGTGATTTCAGCATACTGCAATGTCTTTTCAGATTTGTTAAGAACAACTATACCTGCGATATCCTCACTTACAGCAAGGGATGCGTCCTCTGTATCTGATTCCATACGGCATGCACTCATTACACAGATTCCCTGTGACTCTGCCATGTATGAGCTGTCGTCCTCAGATGCAGGCTCCTCATTGCCGGGAGTGACATCATTATTGCATGATGAAAAGAAGAATACAGCCGTTATTGAAAGAAGAATACACAATAATGCAGTTATTTTCTTTTTCATAAATGTGTCCTCTGTTTAAGAAACAAAAACGTTGTAATCCTCAAAGGGGACTTCATAGCAGATCTGTTCACCGTCAGCAGGCTGCATGCTGCAATCGGTCTGAAAAATAGTCCATCCGCTTTCAGGGTCAACAACCGCACAGCTGTACCTGACACTTTCTGTGTGAATAAGCTCACACATTGCGATGTTTTCTGCAAGCTCAAAATTGTCAAACACAATATCAGGTTTTGTGTAAATTTTCATTTTACATATCTCCAATTTTAAAATAGTTATAATATACCTTATTTTAAAGCTATTATATTATAAAGAAACACGCCGACAAAATCAAGTTGATAAAAGAAAAAAACAGGAATTTATAAAATTTCGTCATTAATAATAACGAAAAAAGATAATTTTGTATTTTTTTACACATTTTCACATATACTCATTCGCAATGTTATTAAACATTAACGATACAGGTGTCGTTTTTCTGCTGTTTGCAAGCCATAATTTCATATAAACAGCCGGAAATGACGATAACGGAAGCACATTCAGCCCCATTTCTTCATAGGGCTTCAAGGATTCATAGGTCACTCCGCCGTGAACACCTGTTACAAACACGGGGATTCCGCTGCATTCTGCTTCCGAACAGAATGTACGCAGTGCTTCGCTTTCCGTGTTGAGAGACCCGCTGTGATAAGTTTTTATAATGACTGCACTGTAAGAAGAAAGATTATAATTATAACTGTCACCGGGAACTGCTGTCACAACAAGAATACCTGAATTATTGTCGTATACCCAATCATTTACGGCTGAATCGGTATTTTCATAATGACAAGCCGGATTGACAGCAACCTTTTCACCGTCATATTCAGCATAATGCTGTCTGTCATAAGAATATATTTCGTCAAAGCATTCATTGTGACCGAGAATTCTTGTTGCAACATGGAATTTTGTGTTTTCCCCGTTATTTTTATAGCTGACAAAGACTCCCCTGCCTTTTTCTGACTTTATAAACTCCGCAGCACCGATAAAATTATCAATACCGTTTGCTCTTTCGTCTTCGATGGGATAATTGCTTGAAACGAGAAGAACGGGATTGCAGTTACAGCCCAGTGCATATGCCAGAGCTGCCGCAGAATACTGCAGCGTGTCAGTACCGTGAGTGACGATGATACCGTCATATTCAGTAATGTTTTCTTTCACACAATTTACAAGTAAATTGATGTTTTCTGCTGAAAGTGTTTCACTGAGAATGGTATAAGGTGTCAGGGTGTCAAAATGCATACTGTCACCCGTGAATTCACGGTATTTTTCAAGAAGGATATACTTCATTCCGGCAGACGGAGAAATCCAGCCGTCTGAAACGGCACTGCCTATAGTCCCGCCCGTAAAAAAAACAAGAATTTTCATAAAATCACCACTTTGAATATGCAAAATTTCGGGTAGCCGTCAGACCACCCGAAATTATTATTACATTTTAACTACAATATTAACCAGCTTACCCTTGACATAAAGCTCTTTTACAACCTGCTTGCCGTCAATGATTTCCCTGACAGCATCAACTTCCTTTGCAGCTGCGATAGCATCTTCATTTGAAATATCGGTTGCAACATTGATTCTTGCCTTGATTTTGCCGTTTACCTGAACAGCAATTTCAACAGTAGCATCAACGCACTTTGCTTCGTCAAATTCAGGCCATGTCTGGTCTGTAACAGTACCGCCGAAGCTCATCTTTTCCCACATTTCCTCTGTAACATGAGGAGCAAAGGGATTGACAAGAAGAAGGAGTGTTTTAAGCTCTGCCTTGTTGATTTCACCCTTTGAATAAATCTGGTTGAGAAGTGTCATAAGAGCAGCAATTGCTGTGTTGAACTTCATAGCTTCGATATCTTCAGATACCTTCTTTACAGTCTTATGCATTGAGCTCATAAGCTCAGATGAATAATCATCGCCGTCTTTTACGATTTCAAGAAGATTCCAGATTCTGTCAACAAATCTCTTACAGCCCTTTACGCTGTCTTCACTCCAGGGAGCAGCCTGTTCATAGTCACCCATGAAAAGGACATAAGTACGGAGAACATCAGCACCCATTGAATCAACAACCTCGTTGGGGTCGATAACGTTGCCTCTTGACTTACTCATCTTTACGCCGTCAGGTCCGAGGATAAGTCCCTGTGCTGTTCTCTTTGCATAAGGCTCTGCATAGGGTACTTCCCCCAGGTCATAGAGGAATTTGTACCAGAATCTTGAATAGATAAGATGTCTTGTAACGTGTTCCATACCGCCGTTGTACCAGTCAACAGGCATCCAGTATTTAAGCTTTTCGCTGTCAGCAAAAACATTTTCATTCTTGGGGTCGATATATCTGAGGAAATACCATGATGAACCTGCCCACTGAGGCATTGTGTCGGTTTCTCTCTTTGCTGCACCGCCGCACTTGGGACATGTACAGTTTACGTAGCTGTCAATCTTTGCAAGGGGGCTTTCACCGTCTGAACCGGGTTCAAAGTTCTCAACCTCGGGAAGACGGAGAGGAAGCTCTTCATAAGGAACTGCAACCATACCGCACTTATCACAATGAACGATGGGAATGGGTTCACCCCAGTATCTCTGACGGTTGAATGCCCAGTCCTTCATCTTATATTGAACACCACCCTCGCCAATGCCTTTTTCCTGAAGGAAATCTATCATCTTTGCGATTGAGTCTTTTTTGTTTGTGAAGCCGTTGAGGAAATCAGAGTTGACCATTTCACCGTCGCCTGCATAAGCTTCGACTGAAATGTCACCGCCCTTGATGACTTCAATTATATCAATACCGAATTTCTTTGCGAAATCGTAGTCACGGCTGTCGTGTGCGGGAACAGCCATGATAGCGCCTGTACCGTAGCCCATCATTACATAGTCAGATATGTAAACAGGGATTTCCTTGCCGTTAACAGGGTTGATTGCTGTGATACCGTCAATGCAGACACCTGTCTTATCCTTGACAAGCTGAGTTCTTTCAAACTCTGTCTTCTTGCTGCATTCCTCACGGTATGCCTTAATTGCATCCATATTACCGATTTTGTCAGCATACTTGTCGATACTGGGATGCTCGGGAGCAATAACCATGAATGTTACACCGAAAAGTGTATCGGGACGGGTTGTATAAATCTTAAGCTGTTCATCATTTTCCTTGATTGAGAAGTTGACGAATGCACCTCTTGATTTACCTATCCAGTTAACCTGCTGAAGCTTGATATTGGGAAGGTAATCAACATCTTCAAGCCCCTCAAGAAGCTTGTCTGCGTATTCTGTGATACGGAGATACCATACATCCTTTGACTTCTGCACAACATCGCTGTGGCAGATGTCACACTTACCGCCCTGTGAGTCTTCGTTTGAAAGAACAACCTTACATGAGGGGCAGTAGTTGACAAGAGTCTTGTCACGGAAAGCAAGGCCCTTTTCAAACATCTTGAGGAAAATCCACTGTGTCCACTTGTAGTAGCCCTCTTCTGTTGTGTCGATAACCTTTGTCCAGTCAAATGAGAAACCGACCTTCTTGAGCTGTGAAGTGAACTTTTCAATGTTTGTATCTGTTACCTGACGGGGATGGATACCTGTCTTGATAGCATAGTTTTCTGTGGGCAGACCGTAAGCGTCAAAGCCGATGGGGAAAAGCACATTGTAGCCCTGAAGTCTTCTCTTTCTTGAAATAACCTCAAGACCGCTGTAAGCCTTGATGTGACCTACATGCATACCTGCTCCGCTGGGATAAGGGAATTCTACAAGACCGTAGAATTTGGGTTTGGAATAATCATCTGATGCATTGAATACACCTGATTCTTCCCATCTTTTCTGCCATTTTGCTTCGGCAGATTTAAAATCATAGTTCATTATAAAAAATCTCCTTTGAGAAATTATTCACTTATAAAAGCTGAAATATCGACTTCTTCGCCATCCTGCCAGAGTCTTTCAAGGTTGTAGTATTCTCTGTCACGGGGTGTGAAGACATGAACGACAACATCGCTGTAGTCAAGAAGAATCCAGCCAGTTGACCTGCCTTCGATATTTCTGGGTTCAACACCTGCATCTGAAAGCTCTGCTTCAACTTCTTCCGCAAGAGCTCTGACATGTGTGTTTGATGTACCGTTTGCTATTATAAAATAATCAGCCAGAACTGTCAATTCCGAAATCTTAATTACTTTGATTTCTTCTGCTTTTTTATTATCAAGCACTTTTACGATTTTTTCAACCGTCATGTTTGTTTCCATATTTTCACTCCTGTAATTTAATATCATTATAAGCATCAACCGTGTCGGGATGAACGGGTCTGCCGTGTTCAACAAGGTCTGCTATTGTGAAGGACAGCCCCATATCCATTGCGCATTCAAGACTTTTTTCTGCCCTTTCACGCATTTCATCAGCACCGTTATAATCCCTGTCAGCTGAAATAAAATCTGCAATAAACAGTATTTTTTCGCTCAGTGTCATATTTTTTCTGCCCGTGGTGTGGTATCTTACGGCAGTAATGATTTCATCATCATCAATTCCGAGTTCGTTCCTTATAAACTCTGCTCCGACTATAGCGTGCCACAGCTTGGGAGTGACCTCTTCAAGCACCGTAAGGGGAATTACATATTTATCAACATAATAAAATGTTTCATCCCTGTCAGCTTCCTTGAGAACATCGTGAAGAAGACCTGCAACATACATTTTTTCGCTGTCTCCGCCGTATTTTTCCGCAAGATAAACGGCAGACTTCGCAACCTCAACCGAATGATTGAAACGGTAGGGTGAAAGCTTTGATTTTATAAGGTCAATATATGACTGATACTTACTGTCCATACAGTTTGTTTTCCTTTATATATTCTGATGTTTTTTCGCTGATTAAACCTTTACAGCTTTTGCCTTCACTGAGGTTTTCCCTGATAAGAGAAGAACTCACCTCAATCGGTTCAATGTCAAAAATGAGAACATTACCGCCATGAAGAACTGTATCGGCATAATTTTTCAGCATGTCTGCACTTTCGTCATCGTCACGGGAAATTGCACAAAGGGTACACATTTTCAATATGTCTTCATATCTGAACCATGTGTGGAATGACAGAAGCATATCCGACCCCATGAAAAGATACAATTCATCATCAGGGTACTGCTGTTTCAGGTATGAGAGAGTATCAACGGTAAAGCTCTTTCCTCCCCTTGCGATTTCGCAGTCGGAAACTTCAAAAAGAGGCGAATCAAACACAGCTTTGCACATATTGATTCTGTGAACCGGGTCAATGTTACCGTTATTGCTCTTCTGCGGAGAAATGTTTGAGGGAATGATAATTATTTTATCAAGCCCTGCAAGTGAGCCCACTTCGTTTGCAAGATACAGATGACCGTTATGCGGCGGGTTGAAGCTTCCGCCGTACATACCTATTTTCATTTTGCAGCCTTTCTTGCGGCGTGAGCCTTGCGCTGTGCAGCCATTTTTATAGCCTTTTTGCTCGGAGCCTTGGGCTTTTCGTTTTCAAAGCCCTTGTATTTTCTGGGTTTCACCTTAACCTTGGGCTTTTTCTTCTTTTCGTCTTCATGAAGCTTGGGGTTGTATCTGTAAAGCACGATAACACCGCCGATAACCTGAATGACATCAGCACCTGTCTTTTCTGCAACTTCGTCTGCAGCTTCTCTGGGTGTCATGGGTGATGTTTCAAGAAGCACCTTGAATTTGATTAATTCTCTTGTATTGAGTGCACCGTTTACAGCGTCAATGAATGCATCTGAAATTCCGCCTTTTCCGAGCTGAAAAAGAGGTTCAAGATGATTCGCTTTTGCACGCCATTCGGCTCTTTCTTTTCCTGTCATATTTATTTTATCCTTTCAGAAATTCGGGTAATTTTTCCGCTAAAAGTCTCAGAGAATTGCCTCTGTGACTTACAGCATCTTTTTCTTCAGCCGTAAATGAAGCAAAACTTCTGTCACCTACGAAGAATACGGGGTCAAAACCGAATCCGCCGTCACCTTCGGGAGCAAAGCCTATCCGGCCCTCGCATTTACCTTCAACGGTAAGCTCTCTGCCATCGGGGAAAATACAGCAGACAGAGCTTATGAAACGAGCTGTTCTCTTTTCTTTGGGAACATCCTTCATTTCATCAAGAAGTACAGCCATTTTGTGTGAATAGGGTGTGTCATGACCGCCTGCATATCTTGCAGAATATACACCGGGTCTGCCGTCAAGTGCATCAATGCAAAGTCCCGAATCGTCGGCAATACAGGGAAGCCCTGTTTCACGGCATCCGCTTTCGGCTTTGATTCTTGCATTTTCGGCAAAGGTTGTGCCTGTTTCTTCGGCATCGGTAATTTCCATGCCGATGTCGGATGCAATAACTGCATCAATGCCAAGAGGCTTTAATATACGGCTTAATTCATCACGCTTTTTTATATTATGTGTTGCAATGAGAAATTTCATAATATGTCGCCTTTTCCTATAAGATTAGAGATAGAATTTATCGATGCTACCGTAGAGTGAATCAAGGTCGGAGTCTTCTCCACTATCGGACGAAACGACAGTCTGTGTGACTTCTTCAATTTCTGCGGCTGTGCTCTCCTGTCCCTGTTCACACTCTTCGCTGCCTGTGAGAACTGCTGTGCTATCTCCTTCGGGACATTCTCCCTGGGCAGAATCTTCATATTCGTCAGCCCCGTCTGATACAGCATCGTATCCGTCGTCTTCGCTATCTTCCATGAGGTTTTCAAAAAATTCTTTAACGGCTTCTTCTGCTTCACTTGTGTCTGTGAGTTCAACTTTTTCAAGCGGTTGTTCATATACAGGTAACACCTCATTTTCCTTTTCCTTATAGCTTTCGGGAAGCTCATTGAAGAGACTTTCCGCAAACATTGATGGGTTGAAGGGCTGCAAGTCATCTATACCCTCGCCCACACCGATGAATTTAACGGGGATTTTAAGTTCATTCTTGATTGCAAGCACGACACCGCCTCTTGCAGTACCGTCAAGCTTTGTAAGAACAATACCGGTAATTTCAGCAACATTCATGAATTCTCTTGCCTGACTTACGGCATTCTGACCTGTTGTAGCATCAAGAACAAGAAGAACTTCACGGTCAGAATAGGGCAATTCACGGTCAATAACTCTGTAAATCTTTCCGAGTTCATCCATAAGATTTTTCTTATTATGAAGTCGTCCTGCCGTATCACAGATAAGAATATCTGCCATTCTTGCCTTACCTGCCTGAATTGTATCAAAGATAACTGCAGCAGGGTCTGCACCCTCTTTATGTTTGATGATTTCAACATCGGCTCTTTCAGCCCATACATCAAGCTGGTCAATGGCGGCAGCTCTGAATGTATCTGCAGCACCCAAAATGACTTTCTTGCCCTGTGCCTTATACATTGAAGCCATTTTGCCGATTGTTGTTGTCTTACCGACACCGTTTACACCGATTACAAGGATGATAGAGGGCTGAGTGATAAGTCCCATATCCTCGCCGCCGTAAAGCTTCTCGGCAACGATATTCTTTATTTCATCCTTAACCTGTTTTGTTGATTTGAGCTTTTCTTTGTTTACTCTGTCACGGAGTTCTTCGGTGATTTCAACAGCAGTCTGAACACCGACGTCGCTCATAACAAGTATTTCCTCAAGCTCAACAAATAAATCATCTTCAAAGGTGTCAAATGAATCGAGCATTTCGTCGATTGCATTTGCCATCTTGTTTCTCGTTTTTTTAAGTCCGAAGCTGAACTTCTTAAATAAACCTGCCATATTATCTTCTCCTTATTCAAGTCCGAGGTCGTGAGCCATCTGAGCTGTTTTGAGCTGTAAAAGTTTTGAAACACCCTGCTCCTGCATGGTTACACCGTAAAGCATATCGGCTTCTTCCATTGTGCCTCGTCTGTGGGTTATAAGTATAAACTGTGTATTATCCGTCATATTCTTGAGATATCTTGCATATCTTAAAACATTGACATCGTCAAGTGCTGCTTCAACCTCGTCAAAGATACAGAAGGGTGACGGTGTAACTTTAAGGATTGAGAAGAGAAGTGCAATTGCACAAAGTCCCTTTTCACCGCCTGAGAGAAGAGTCATGCTCTTGACGTTCTTTCCGGGAGGCTGAGCCTTGATTTCAATTCCGCATTCAAGGATATTGTTTTCATCCTCAAGAATCAGCTCTGCTCTGCCGCCGCCGAAAAGCTGGGCAAAGGTTTCGCTGAAATTACGGTTAATGATATCAAATCTTTCACGGAACTGAACAGCCATTTTATCTGTAAGACCGTAAATGAGCTTTGTTAGCTCTGCCTTGGACTTTTCAACGTCATCAAGCTGTGTCTTCATAAATTCGTATCGTTCCGAAACTTCCCTGTACTCCTCAATCGCAGCGACATTGACACTGCCCAGAGCTTTTATCTTGCCCTTGATTTCTGCAAGATTTCTCTTTGCGTCTGTTATAGATTCAAGCTT
Organism: Clostridia bacterium; assembly: GCA_017473925.1. Classification (GTDB taxonomy): domain Bacteria; phylum Bacillota; class Clostridia; order Oscillospirales; family Acutalibacteraceae; genus UBA1081. The sequence continues at coordinate 16,056 of JAFUIY010000072.1, forward strand.
TATATCAAGCTCCTGCGCCTCTCTTCTTGAGAGTTTATATTCATCGTAAAGCTTTGTTTCTGTTTCTTCCTGCTCTCTGATGAGTGCATTTTTCTTTTCTTCAAGACGGACAAGCTCACCCGAAAGCTTTTCCTTGTCTTCAGTTTTCTGTCTTTCCTGAGTTCTCAAGTCATTGGACTGTTTTTCACTGAATTCACGCTTGATGGTAAGGTCAGCTATGTCTGCCTTAATCTTTTCTGTTTCCTTTTCAAAGGCTGTCTGCTGTGCTGTCAGTTCCTCAATACGGGCTTCAAGCTTCTTATTTTTTTCAAGCGCCTCTGCAATTTCATTGTCGAGTCTGCCGATTCTGTCTGCCTGACCTGTTTTTCTTTCTTCAAGGTCTCTGATGTGAGCATTGAAATTCTCAATATCACGCATCATTGCGACTATACGGAGATTGATTGCGGAAATCTGCTCGTTTATTGTTTCTCTTTCTTTTGAAAGTGTCTCACGGTCACCTGTAAGAGCTTCAGCCTTTTCACGGTAGGATGCCATTTCTTTTTCAACAGCGTCTGCAGCAGCTTTTGCTTCTGTCATAACAAGTGAAAAATGCTTGAGTCTTTCAGCAGCCGTAAGAGTCTCATCAGAAAGTGTTTTCAGTGCATTTTCTGCAATTGCAAGCTTGCTTTCGGCAAGATTCAAAGTATTGTCTGCCTTGAGCTTGTCTTCCTGTGCCCTCATAAGGTCACCCTTGACACCCTCAAGTGCTGCATTGCTTGCATTGTAATCTTCTTTTATCTTTTTGAGTTCATCCTCAGCCTTTTCAAGTGCCTCGGTGTCCTCTTCAATCTCATTCCTGAGTCTTTCAATTTCGTTTGCTCTTGAAAGGAAGCCTGAATGATTTATCTTTGAACCGCCTGTCATCGAACCGCCTGCATTGATGACCTGACCGTCAAGAGTAACGATTTTGAAACGGTGAGAATACTCTCTGCCGATTTCAATTGCGGAATCAATATCCTCAACAATTACTGTTTTACCGAGAAGTGATTCAATGATATCCGAATACTGTTTATCGAATTTCACAATTCCCGATGCCACATTGATATAGCCGTCACAATCGGTAAGACCGTCTTCATGAAGGTCCCTGCCCTTGATAGTGTTCATGGGGAGGAATGTTGCTCTGCCGAGATTGTTATTTTTCAGATAATACATTGCTTTTTTTGCATTGTTTTCATTATCTGTGACAATATGCTGAATTGCATTTCCCAGAGCAGTTTCAATGGCAAGGGAATATGTATCGGGAACGGAAATAAGCTGTGAAAGAGGACCGTGTATACCCTTTACGGTGCCGTGTGATGAGGCTTTCATGACAGCCTTTACGCTTCCCTGATAACCTTCCATATTCTTTTCCATTTCTTCAAGAATATGTACTCTGTTTTTCTTCTGTTCAAGGTCAAGTGCCGCTTTGTTTGTCTCAAATGTGAATGCTTCGAGCTTCTGAGCCTTTGACTTGACTTTTATCATATAACCTGAAACCGAGTTTGTGAAAGAGAAGATTTTTTCACGCATTTCTTCAACTATTTTCTGCGCATCTGCAACTTCATCTTTCAGAACTGAGATTTCAGTTCTTTTTGATGCAATTTCCTCTTCAACAGTTGATTTTCTTGTTTCAATTTCTTCAAGAGAGGACTTTGCCGAAGTATATTTTATGTTTTCTTCACTCAGCTTATTTGTAAGTGAAGAAATCATATCCGAAATTTTAACATATTCATCGGAAACATTGACATCTCTTGCACGAAGTCCCTCAAGCTGAGAAGTGAATACGGTTGTTTCTTCTTTTGCCGAATCGATTTTCTTTTCAGTTTCGGTAATAGACTGTTTTGTTGCTTCAATCTGTTCGTCAATCTGCTTTGTTGAAAGATTTTCCTGATTTTTTTCTCTCTCAATTCTTTCAACCGTTGCTTTGTTGTGTTCGATTGAGTTTTTGTTGACGGCAATGAGTGATTCAACCGATGAAGCCTGCTCCTGAGATTCTCTTGTCTTTCTCTGGAGCTCATCAATGAAAACATTGATTTTTCTGATATTTTCGGTTAACTCCTCACTTGAAGCAATAATTGATTCAAGCTCCTTTTCCGTCTGCTTATAGTGCATTTCGGCAACTGTGTATTTATTGCTCTGCTCTCTTATAAGGTCTGCCGATTTTTCGAGAACATCGAGCCATATTCCGATTTCAAGATTCTTTCTTTCAGCAGCGAGAACAAGGAATTTCTGTGCCTTTTCACTCTGCTTTTCGAGGGGGCCGACACGCTCTTCAAGAGAAGTAAGAATATCTCTGAGACGAAGAAGATTTTCTTCTGCCTGAGAAAGTCTTTTCAGCGCATCTGCACGGCGGTATCTGTAATGGGAAATACCTGCAGCCTCTTCAAACATCTCTCGTCTGTCTTCACTCTTTGCAGAAACCATATCCTCGATTCTGCCCTGACTGACCATTGAATAACCGTCTCTGCCGAGACCCGTATCCATAAACAGCTCATGGATATCACGGAGTCTGACAGTTTCGTCATTTATTCTGTATTCACTTTCGCCCGAACGGTAGAAGCGTCTTGTAACGGCAACTTCATCGCTGTCCTTATTGAGCTGTCTGTCGGAGTTGTCAAGACGCAGAGTAACCTGTGCAAAGCCCTGAGCTCTGCGTGTTCTCGTGCCTGAGAAGACAACGTCTTCCATCTTTGAGCCTCGCAGTGACTTTGTTGACTGTTCACCCAATACCCATTTGACAGCATCGGCAATATTACTTTTACCCGACCCGTTAGGACCGACAACGGCTGTCATACCCTTGCCGAATTCAAGCTTTGTCTTTTCGGGGAAGGACTTGAAGCCCTGCATTTCAAGTGATTTTAAATACATACTATTCCTCTCTGACGGCACGGAATTCATATTTACCGAGACTGCCGTCACCTCTGACTCCCGCATAAACACCCATCTGTTCAAGAAGGAGTATATTTCCTTTTTTCTGCCCTGTCATTTTTGAAATTTCCGATGGACAGACATATATCGTTATTTTTCCTTTTATTTTTTCTTCTTCAATATATTTTCTCAGCTTTTCAAAATAAATTCTGCTTTCGCAAAGCTCCCTGAATGCGGGATGAAAAGCACCAGCAACAAACCCACCTTCAACATTGCCGCCCGAATGAAGACCGAGCCTTATGACCTTTATGCCTGCATTGTTGAACATATCAAGAATAACAGAGCAATTCACGACTGCTTCTTGTGTTGTTTCGGGAGTGTATTCACCCGAACGGTGAAGACATGCAAGCCTTGTGTTTTCAAGAACAACAGTGGGATAAATTCTTACTGTTTCAGGCTTTAACTCAATGAGTTTTTCTGCAGTCTTAATATCTTTTTCCCGGGTGCTTCCGTAAAGACCTGTCATCATCTGAAGACCAAGTTCAAAACCGTGCTTTTTTATTTTTTCCGATGCTTTTACAACATCTTCTGCCGTGTGCCCTCTGTCATTCATCGAAAGCACTTCGTCATCCATACTCTGTGCACCGAGTTCAATGGCAGTAACACCGTATTTTTTCAGTATTGTCAGCACTTCGTCATCAATTGCATCGGGTCGTGTGGAGCATCTTATCCCCTTGAAAACCCCTTTTTCAACATAAGGATATGCACTCTCAAGAAGATATGTCATATACTCCCTGTCAATCGCCGTGAAGCTTCCGCCGAAAAAAGCAATTTCGCTGTTTGTCTTGTCATATTCCTTTGATGTTGCAATTCTTACTGCTTCATCAATATCGCTTGCTGTAAGCTCCCCCGATGTGCCTGAAATTGTTTTCTGATTACAGAATGAACACATATGAGGACAGCCCTTATGAGGCACAAACAATGCCACATTTATGTGTTTCATACTTTGATGCCCATAAGACGGAGTGTGGCTTTTGCAGCCATCTGCTCAGCCTGCTTCTTGCTTCTTCCCTCACCCGTGCCGATGACATTGTTATTGAGATGAACCTCAACAATGAATGTCTTGCAGTGGTCGGGGCCTGATTCGCCTACCATGAAATATTCAAGGTATTCACCGGGATTCTTCTGCACGATTTCCTGAAGAGCCGTCTTATAGTCAGTAATCACGGGCTCTTCTATATCTGCATTGGAAATAAAACCGAGAACGAATTTTTTTGCTTCCTCAAAGCCTGCATCAAGGTAAATTGCGGCAATCACAGATTCAAATGCATCTGCAAGGATTGAGGGACGCTCTCTGCCTCCGGTGTTGATTTCACCTTTGCCCAGATACATGAATTCACCGAGCTTTATAGACTGTGCAAATTTATGTAAAGACTTTTCACAGACCATTGATGCTCTTGTCTTTGTAAGCTTTCCCTCGGGCATTTCGGGATGATGTGTAAACAGATATTCTGCCGTAATCATACCCAGAACGGAATCGCCGAGGAATTCAAGACGTTCGTTATAATCAACCTTACCGTTCATCTCATTTGCGTATGATGAATGGGTCAGAGCTGTCTGAAGCAAAGACCTGTCCCTGAACTTATATCCGATTATTTCTTCAAATACTTTCACTTTACTATCAACTTTCAATCAAATAGTTTTAACCGTTCCGGCAAGAGACATAAGACTTCTCTCTGCCAGCTTGCCGTATCTCTCTTTTTTATCCCTTATTTTTTCGGGAAGAGCCGGAAGCAATCCGAATGATGCCCCCATAGGCTGGAAATTTTCTATATAACCGTCACTTATGTAACGGGTAAGTGCCCCAATCATATTTTCGGGAGGAAGAATAACCGTTTCTTCACCGAGAATACGCTTTGCCGCATTTATACCTGCCATAATACCTGCAGCAGCTGATTCCATATAGCCTTCAACGCCCGTTATCTGACCTGCAAAGAAAATTTCGGGATGTTCCTTCATTGAGAAATCACCGTTCAGAAGTCTGGGAGAATCAATGAAAGTGTTTCTGTGCATTACACCGTACCGTACAAATTCGGCATTTTTCAATGCGGGAATCATTGAGAAAACTCTCTTCTGCTCGGGGAATTTCAGGTTTGTCTGAAAGCCTACAAGGTTGTACATTGTACCCTCTTTGTTTTCTTTTCTCAGCTGCAACACTGCCCATGGTCTGTGCCCTGTTTTCGGGTCACGGAGACCGACGGGTTTAAGAGGACCGAAACGGATTGTGTCTGCACCTCTTTTTGCCATTATCTCAACGGGCATACAGCCCTCGTAAACCTGCTTTTTGTCAAAGCCGTGAAGCTCGGCTATCTCAGCATTGACGAGTGCCTCATAGAATGTTTCATATTCTTCTTTATTCATCGGGCAGTTGATGTAGTCATCCTCACCGCCTCTGTCATATCTTGACTGACAGAAAGCACTGTCCATATCAATGCTGTCCGCTTCAACAACGGGAGCCGCCGCATCAAAGAAGCTCAGGAAAGAACTGCCTGTAAGCTCCCTGATTTTTTCAGCAAGAGCATCAGAAACGAGAGGCCCTGCAGCAATAATGACTGCATCGTATCCTGCGGGGATTTCCGTAATCTCCTTACGGATGACATTTATTCTTTCATTTTCTTCAATTGTCTTTGTAACAAGAGAAGCAAAGATATCTCTGTCAACAGCGAGTGCACCGCCTGCAGGAACAGCAGATTTTTCTGCACATTCAACACAGACACTGCCGAGCATTTTCATTTCGGCTTTAAGAAGTCCCGAAGCTGATTCATGTCTCATTGCCTTGAAAGAGTTTGAGCATACAAGCTCACACAGCTTATCTGACTTATGGGCAGGAGAAAACCTTACGGGCTTCATCTCAAAAAGGTCAACTTCAATACCTCTTTGTGCAAGCTGTGATGCACATTCAACACCTGCAAAACCGCCGCCGATAACTGCCGCATTACTCATCGTCATTCTCCGCATTTTTCTTGCTTCTTGACACCTTCTGCTCGTATCCGCAGCTCTCTGCATGGCACTTGATAACGCCGCCTCTTGCCTTGAAGAGTGTCTTTCCGCACTGAGGACAGCTTTCGTTTGTGGGAGCATCCCATGTCATGAAGTTACAGTCGGGATAGTTTCCGCAGCCGTAGAAGGTGTAACCTCTCTTTGACTTCTTGCCGATAACCTCACCGCCGCAGACAGGACATTTTCCCTCAGTCTTTTCAACATAAGGCATTGTTGTCTTACAGTCGGGATAACCGAGACAAGCAAGGAATTTACCGAATCTGCCGACTTTGATTATCATGTTTTTACCGCATTTTTCGCAGGGAATGTCGGTCTTGTCTTCTTCAAGCTGAATCTTGACGCCTGCCATTGATTCCTTAGCTTTGGAAAGTGTATTTTCAAATTCATCATAGAAATCGTGAAGCATTGCGATGTAGTCAAGGTCACCTGCTTCAACATCGTCAAGATTAAGCTCCATGCCTGCAGTAAACTTTGTGTTTACAATCTTGGGGAACTGCTCCTTGAGAAGCTTTGTTGTTGCAACACCGAGCTCTGTGGGCTTTAACTGTTTACGCTCTCTGACAACATAATTCTTTGATGTGATTGTGGAAATGATTGTAGCGTAGGTACTGGGTCTGCCGACGCCTGTTTCTTCAAGCACCTTGATAAGTGATGCTTCGGTATATCTTGCAGGAGGCTGAGTGAAATGCTGTTCGGGGATAAGCTCCCTGAACTTGAGAACATCGCCCTCGTGAAGCTCAGGCATGTTGCTTTCATTCTCTTCCTCTTCGTCTGTCACTGTCTGATAAAGGACTGTAAAGCCGTCGAACTTGACTGAATAACCGCTTGCTGAGAAAAGACAGAAACCATCAGTACCTTCTTTTTCAGCCTTGATTTCAACCTTTGTTGTATCCTGAAGACAGTTAGCCATAAGACTTGCCATGAATCGTTTCCAGATAAGGCTGTAAAGCTTATACTGTTCGCCTGTAAGAGCACCCTTTGCCTCTTCGGGAGTAAGTGCAGGCACTGTGGGTCTGATAGCTTCATGGCCGTCCTGTGCCCTGCCCTTTGTTTTGAAATATCTGGGTTTCTCAGGCAGATATTTGTCACCGTACACGCTTCTGATATAGTCATTACCTGCAGCTCTTGACTCTTCTGAAATACGGAGTGAGTCAGTTCTCATGTATGTGATAAGACCGATTGAGCCGTAACCGGGAACTTCAATACCTTCGTAAAGTTCCTGAGCAATTTTCATTGTTCTCTTTGATGTGAAGCCGAGTCTGTGAGATGCATCCTGCTGAAGAGTTGATGTGATAAAAGGAGGCATGGGCTGTTTCTTCCTGACACCCTTTTTGACACTCTGAACAGTGTACTGAGCGCCGTCAATACGACCGGTGTACATATCTGACTGTTCTTTATTTTCAATCTTCACCTTGCCGTTTTCATCACCTGTGAATGCAGCCTTGAAAACCTTTCTTGAGTGAGGAGGCGAAAGCTTAGCATTGATTGTCCAGTACTCCTCGGGAACAAAGGCATTGATTTCCTCTTCCCTGTCAACGATAAGGCGTACAGCAACACTCTGTACACGGCCTGCTGAAAGTCCTCTTCTGATTTTCTGTGAAATAAAAGGACTGAGTCTGTAACCCACAAGTCTGTCAAGGATTCTTCTTGCCTGCTGAGCATTGACAAGGTCCATGTCAATCTTTGAGGGATTAGCCATACCGTTCTGAACACTTGTCTTATTGATTTCGTTGAATTTTACACGTTTTGTTTTATCAAGGTCAAGACCGAGAATTGTTGCAAGATGCCATGAAATTGCTTCTCCTTCACGGTCCGGGTCAGTTGCGAGAAATACCTCGTCACTTTTTTCAGCAAGAGTTGTAAGCTCCTTGACGAGTTTCTCCTTTCCCTTGATAATGACATATTTCGGGGCAAAATCATGAGCGACATCAACACTGAGCTTTGATGCATAAAGGTCTCTGACATGACCCATTGATGCCTTGACCTCATAACCTTTGCCGAGGTATTTTTTAATCGTATCTGCTTTTGTGGGAGACTCCACAATAACTAATTTTGACATATCATCAATCCTGTTTATATATAAATTTTAATTATTTGCATATCTTTTTCCTTCATGCATTGACACGAGTGAATACATCTCAAGCTCTGTCAGTGCCGAAAGTACATTGTGAATCTGCATTCCCGATAATTCGGAAAGTTCATCTGCAGTTTTAGGTTCAGCAGTGATCACATCGTAAAGTGCACGGGCATTTTCTGATGCATAATCAGGCAACTGAGCCCTGATAACAGGTTTTTCCTGTTTATCTTTAACGGATACGGAAGATTTTTCTTTCTTCATGTCATCGTTTTTTTTCTTCGCCCTGTCAGTATTATCATGTCCGACATAATTATTGCACGGCTGAAGACTTTTATCCGCATTTCTTGTATCAAGAAATTTTCCGTACTTATCAAGATACCCTTCAAGTATATCCATAACGGAAAATACTGCTTTCGCACCGTCACGGATAAGATTATTTGTCCCGAGATATCCTGTATTGAGGATATTTCCGGGGACTGCAAAAATATCACGACCCTGTTGGGCTGCACATTTTGCAGTGATAAGTGAACCGCTGTTAAGACCTGCCTCAATCACAACAAGTCCCTGTGTCATTCCCGATATAAGCCTGTTACGAATCGGAAATGTTGAACGTGAGGGGGAAGTAAAGGGAAGAAATTCGCTGACGAGTGCACCGTTTTCTGCAATTGATTCACGAAGTGCTTCGTTTGATTTAAGATAATCACTGCCGAGACCACTTCCGAGAAAAGCAATTGTCTTTCCTCCTGCCCTGATTGCACCTTCATGAGCACGACTGTCAATACCGAGAGCACATCCGCTGACAACAACGCTGCCTGCTTCGGCAAGATTATATGACACAGCCTCTGCAACATCCATACCGTAGGACGAAGCATCACGGGTGCCGACAATACCTATGGAGAAAGGACAAGACAAGACTTCTGTATCACCATGCACATAAAGCACCAGAGGAAAATTCCTGATTGAACGGAGCATCGGAGGATATTTTTCATCATCGGGTGTGATAATTGCCCAGTCGTTGTCTTTGCATTTTTTCATTATGCCGTAAGACTCTGACGGACTGCACGAAACAAGCGCTTTGCACATCTTTTCGGAGAATAGCCCTGATTCGAGCCATTGATTCCTGCCTGCTTCATAAACTTTTTCTGCAGAGCCGAAAAATCCTACTATCTCATCTGTCACGGCACCTGCACCCAATGCCCTCTGCAACCATATCCAGTATTCAGGACCGCATTTCATCTGACCATCTCCCACATTATCATACAGGCTGCGGCAGAAGCGTTGAGTGATTCTGCTCTGCCCTTCATGGGAATGGTAATTTTACTTTTGCATGAAGAAATTGTTTTTTCTGTAAGACCGTTACCCTCATTACCCACAGCACAGATCATCCCCTTTGATTTATCAATCTGCGTCACGGGGACAGCACTGCTGTCAGGAACTGCTGCATAAGTATTCATACCTGCATCATTACAACCGGCAAGAAATGACGGAAGATCGGGAACGGAAAAAACATCAAGACGCAACAAAGACCCCATCGCCGCACGAAGCGCTTTAGGGTTATAGATGTCACATCCTCCACTTACAATCATCCCGTCAAGACCGAGTGCCTCTGCAGTCCTCGCAACTGCACCGAGATTGTCGGGTGTCTGAATGTTCTCCACCGCAATGTATATACCATTATTATTTATTTTATCTATATTAGAGAATTTGTCAAGTGTTTTGCACACACAAAATACGCCCTGAGAGTTTTTTGTGTCAGAAATTTTATCTGAAATTTCATCTGTTATAATAAAATTCTCTTTACCTGCAGATAAAAGCACAGCGAGTTCATCACCGTATTTTTCCATGGCAGTTTCTGTCACAAAGACATTTTCGGGCATTATTCCGTTTTCAGCAGCATCACAGCACAGACGAAGCCCCTCAAGAAAGAACATTCCTGTCTTTCTTCTGTAGGAACTGTCGGTACCGAGTTTTGCTGCATTTTTAATTTTTTCGTTGTTTCTGCTTGTAATTTTAAGCATATTTTACACCCTGCTATATCTCTTTAAAAAAGGGAAAAAGGGAATGCATAAGCATTCCCATAAATAAGTCCTTATTACTTGAGTGCAGCCTTAGCCTGTTCTGTAAGAGCTGTGAAAGCTGCGGGATCAGCGATAGCGATTTCTGAGAGCATCTTTCTGTTAAGAGTGATGCCTGCCTTGCTGAGACCGTTCATGAATGATGAATAGTTCATTCCGTTGAGTTTGCAAGCAGCTGAGATTCTTGTGATCCAGAGACGGCGGAAGTTTCTCTTCTTCTGCTTTCTGCCGACATAAGCATAGTTGCCTGACTTCATTACAGCCTGTTTAGCTGTCTTGAAAAGCTTTGACTTTGAGCCATAATAACCCTTAGCAAGCTTTAAAACTTTATTTCTTCTCTTACGAGTCATTGTAGCGCCTTTAATACGTGCCATTTTTCGTTTCCTCCTGATTTAAAAATTATTTGTAGGGAATAAGCTTCTTGATCTGCTTTACGTTTGTCTTATCAGCAGTTGTTGTCTGACGAAGATTTCTTTTTCTCTTTGATGTCTTCTTGTTGAGGATGTGTGACTTATAAGCGTGAGCACGGATAACTTTTCCGCTCTTTGAAAGCTTAAAGCGCTTCTTGGCACCGCTGTTTGATTTGATTTTGGGCATGATTATTTCCTCCTGTTTTTTTAATACAAAATTGAAATTATTTTGTCGGTTTTGCTGCAAGGAACATAAGCATCGTTCTGCCGTCAAGTTTTGCAGGCTTTTCGATGTTACCGTTTTCCGAGCACATTTCGGCAAATCTGGCCATAATTTCAAGTCCTCTTTCGGGATGAGCCATTTCTCTTCCTCTGAAACGGATTGCAACCTTGACTTTGTTGCCCTGTTTCAGGAACTTGTTTGCATTTTTAGCCTTTGTTTCAAGGTCATGCGTGTCGATATTGAGTGAAAGCTGAACTTCCTTGATATCGATCTGATGCTGATTTTTCTTAGCTTCCTTTTCTCTCTTCTGCTGCTCGAATCTGTACTTGCCGTAGTCCATAATCTTACATACGGGGGGCTTAGCCATGGGAGCAATTTTAACGAGGTCAAGGTTCTTCTGAGCTGCAATTTTGAGTGCATCCGAAGCTGACATAATGCCGAGCTGTTCACCGTCATCTGTTACAACACGGATTTCCTTGTCACGGATTTCCTCATTCAGCTGCACGTCCTTAGTATCTTTAGTACCGATGTTCAAACACCTCCAAAAATAATAAACAAAGCGCAGACGTAAAACACCTGCACTCATACAATAACACCCCGGAATCTTAACAACGGGAATCGTATTGACCTTACGAGAATGAAGTCTGTAAGGTGAGCACATAATGTGTCTACTTTGTTTTGCTCGGTTATTATATAACATCTTTTCCGGTTTGTCAATAGTTGAAATAAAAATTTTTTCTCAATCTTCAATTTTTGTTTTTTTATTGCATAAAACACCAATTAATGTTATTATACAATATAAATTACTCATTGGCAAGGTGTAAGAAATGATAGGTTTAGGAACAATTATAAACACTGCCGCTATAATTATAGGCGGTCTGGGCGGTATGCTTTTCGGAAAGAAAATCACACCCCGTTTTCAGGATACACTCACAAAGGCTAACGGTGTATGTGTCATATTCATAGGCATTGCAGGTGCACTGCAGGAGATGTTCACCGTTACGCCCGAGGGAAAACTTGAAAGCTCAGGCACAATGATGATGATAGGCTGTATCATCATCGGTTCAATTATCGGCGAATTACTCAACATTGAACATCATCTTGAGCGTTTTGGGGAATGGCTGAAAAAGAAAACAAAGCGCGATAAAGACACAGGTTTTGTTGACGGCTTTGTAACGGCTTCACTTACCGTATGTATTGGTGCAATGGCAGTTGTCGGCGCTGTTCAGGACGGCATAAACGGTGATTACTCCATTCTTGCGGCAAAATCCGTTCTTGACCTTATTATCATAATGATTATGACTGCAGCTATGGGCAAGGGCTGTATTTTCTCGGCAATCCCCATTGCAGTTTTTCAGGGCTCAATTACAATCCTTGCAACATTCATCGAGCCCGTACTTACAGAAACAGCGCTCTCCTACCTCTCCCTTACGGGCAATATGCTCATTTTCTGCGTTGGCGTCAACCTCACATGGGGTAAAATGATTAAGGTTGCGAACATGCTTCCGTCAATCTTCATTGCGGTTATATGGGCATTGGTTGAGGGATTGATAAAATAAACAGTAATTTGTCGAACCAATTAACAATGTACAATGTACAATTTACAATCGTGCAGATGTAGCGATACAGGCGGTTTTTTTGTAAATCATTGTACATTGTAAATTGTAAATTATTCATTGACAAATTCTGATTTCTGAAAGGAGAAACAAAAATGATAATCCACCCTTTTCCTCCTTTATATGACGAAAACTCCAAGGTGCTAATTCTCGGCAGCTTTCCCTCTGTAAAATCCCGTGAACAGCTATTCTTCTACGGGCATCCTCAGAACAGATTCTGGAAAGTGATTTCAGCCGTCACAGGCAAAAGAGAGCCCGTTACCATAGAAGAGAAAAAACAGCTTCTTCTCTCTTCGGGCATCGCATTATGGGATGTGATTGCGTCCTGCGAAATTGACGGCAGCTCAGACAGCTCAATCAGAAATGCTGTTGCAAACGACCTGATGGAAATACTCAGTAATGCAGAAATAAAACAGATTTATGTCAACGGAAAAACAGCCGAGAAATACTACAACAAGTATATCCGTGACACCATAGGCAGAAGTGCCGTGTGTCTTCCGTCAACATCACCTGCAAATGCTGCATGGAGCGTTGAAAAGCTTATAAACGAGTGGAGCGTTATCAATGATTTTATCTGCCCCGTAATCGAGCAGATAAGCCACACTTACACCGAGCCTTATGCAAACAAACGTATTTCATGCAGAGCTGTGATAATTGAAGACGGAAAAATTCTCCTCTCCCATGAAACAAGACACGGTAATTCTTACATGTCACCCGGCGGCGGAATTGAAGACAGAGAAACAAGCGAGCAATGTGTTGAGCGTGAAGTGCTTGAGGAAACGGGTTATATCGTCAGAGCAATAAAGCCCCTTATCACAATTAATGAATACTGCTATGACACACTTTATGTCAACCGTTATTTTGTCTGCGAAATCATCGGCAAAGGCGAAGCACAGCTGACCGAAAATGAAAATTATAAAAAAATGCAACCCGAGTGGGTTGATAAAGAAAAAGCAACAGAAATCTTCAGCACATACAAAACTCTTCCGCCTGATAAGGAAAGTCTGTATTTCAGGGAATATACAATTCTTAATATTATATAAATATAACCGTCGGCAGAACCGACGGTTTTTTCTTACAGAAGATGATTTTCAAAGACCTGATTATCATAATCAAAATCCCTGATTTTGAGATAATGTGCAGCACTGTCTATAAGTGCTTTCATGGGTGAAAGACCGATAAGCTCGGTGCATTTCACTGTTGTGCCGTACTTTTCAGCCTCTTCACGGACTTTATCAACAACAGTGTAAAGGGATGTCGTCTTATAATCCGTAAAATTAATGGAAACCTGAGCCGTGTCCGTTTCGTGAAGCATAAGACCGAGAGCCTTTACACAAGGATAACCTCCCGATGAAAAACGGATTGTCTTTGCAATTTTTTTTGCAATTTCAACATCGTTTGTGTCAAGCTCAATATTGAATGCAATAAGAAACTCCCTTGCGCCGACGATTGTTATACCTGCAGTCGGATGATATCCGTTGCCGAAATCAGGCTGCCATTCAGGAAGCTTTGTTTTTTCGGGAAGTCCCTCAAACTGACCTCTGCGCACATCGGCAAGATTGACTCTGTGAGGTGCTGAGGCTGCTTTTTCATACAGATAAACGGGAATGCCTGCCTCCTCGTAAATCCTTTTTCCTGCAGTTACTGCAATTTCAACAATTTCTTCTGCAGTAACATTTTTTACGGGAATAAAGGGGCAGACATCAACAGCCCCCATACGGGGATGCTCACCCGTATGCCGTGTCAGGTCAATGAGCTCCCCTGCCTTTTTGCAAAGGCGTACAGCTGCCTCAACAACTCTTTCGGGCTCACCGACAAAGGTGATTACTGTTCTGTTATGGTCATAATCCGATGTAAAATGAAGGACCTTCACACCCTCTACGGATGCAACAGCCTCAACACAGGCGGAAACAACCTCAGGGCGTCTGCCTTCGCTTATATTCGGTACACATTCAATAAGTTGATTAATCATAGTTTCTCCGGAAAATCAGAATTTGTCGAGCCAATTAACAATGTACAATGTACAATTTACAATCGTGCAGTTGTAGCGATACAGGCGGTTATTGCAAATCATTGTACATTGTAAATTGTAAATTGTTCATTGAAACAGCTCGACAAATTACTG